>NZ_JBBPAS010000002.1:0-136684 GCF_038009065.1 Lysinibacillus sp. FSL R7-0073 | reverse complement strand
AAATCTGTCTTTGTTGATCGCATTTTAAAATATATATCAAGAACCTATGATCTTTCAAAATATACTGGAAAACTCTATACTCCCCATCAAAAAATTTTAATAGAAAAAGAGATAGAGACGTACTTTGAATCATTAACTAATTGGATTATTCGAAAATTTGAGATTGAAACTGTTGTATTTTACAAGGAAGACGTAGGGGTAGGTAGAGTTGAGAGCACAGTATCTATATGGCCAAAAAGTACAACAGAAAAATATAGATTAGTGGTGAAGTAATGGAAAAAACAGATAATAATTTGTTTACAAACAACCTAGAGTATCTGTTAGCACAAGAGGATAATGTTATTAATAAAATTGTTGAAAAATCAATGATTCTGTCTCACGAGCAAAAAGTCATTCCCCCACTAAAAGCAAATAAAAGTGCTAACTTATATGATTTCATTCAAATGATTGGAAAAGTTGTATCTAAGGCAATGAATGAAGATCAAGTAGAGTTTGTCTTTGATGAAGGAAAACGATTGTCCAGTGACCCGAATAAAAAATTTGATCATCCTTATATTACATATAAGGTGTTATCAAGAAAAACGTTGATGGAGTTGAAACCCAGAGAAAGAGAATCATCCATTTCTGAGGTGGCTCAAAGCGACAAAGATAAAAGACATGGGCGCATTTATGGACAAAAATTTAAATCTTATATCCAATTCAATATAATAGCTAGTGAATATACGCAAGCAGATAGAGTAATGAATGTCTTTGAAGACCTAATTTTTTCCTACACTCATTACTTTAAAAAGAACGGTGTAGCAGAAATTTTATTTGAAGATCACCTAACAGATAAAGAGTATGATGTCTATCGTCATTTTCTGTCTGTTCGTAACTTAGTTTATTATGTTGAGATTGAAAAACTATTCGTTATGTTTGATTCGGACATTGAAGGTATCTTCATTAAGTAAAGTCAAGTAATTTAAGGGAGGAAGTAAAAAATGAGTTTAATCGACAATGAAACATTCTTGCCAGGCGTTATTACTGAAGTAGAGTCCGATTACTCTTACGGCTACGATTCAAGTCAATTTGGTACTACTGATTCAGTGGTAGTTGTCGGTACGGCATTCAGTGGTCCTGTAGGCACGCCTGTTCCAATCTACAACCCAGAGCATGCTCGATACATCTTTGGTAAGACATACGAATCTGGGAGTAAAAAAGCAGCGACTCTAGTTTCTGCTATTGAAGATGCTTACCAAAAGGGGTCTCGCACAATCTATGCTGTGCGTATCAGCGGTAAAGAAGCTTCAAAGGATTTTGAGTTTAATAGTGATTCAATTTATAAATTGCGCTTACGCAGTACGTACCCTACTAATCAGGCAAAAGACTTCTTTATGGTCTATGATAATAAAGAAGGCGAAGAGAAAATCAAAATCTTTAAGCCAGCTGAACGTGCTACAATCGTTGAAAAAATGCAAGGAGCCATCGTAAGTGAAAATGACACTATTGTCCTTGAACTAAAATTAAATCTTGATTACGGTTTAACAAAAGATTCTTCTTTAGTTGACGTCATTTCAGTTGTTAACGACCACCCATACAATAACGTAGTTCGTTTAGGGATTGTCGATAATGATGGTTTAGAAGTAACAAGTTCTGACTTCGAAGCACGACAAATTTTGCTTGGATCTCTGTTCCCTGGTGCGTACTTCATTGGTCGTGATGTTAACCACATTACGCCAGACACACACATTAACTACCGCTTAATAACAGATGGTTCTAGTAAGCCATATCAAGGCTTTAACGGAATGATCTATAAAGATCTTGCATACAACACAGATGTAAATTCTAACTTACCGATATATGCTAAAGACAACAAGGTTTTAGCACAGCAGCTAAAAAATGTAGAGGTATTCTCAACTAAGCATTTTGACTTCTTAGAAACTACTGGTCTTGTTGACCGTGTCTTCGGTAAAAACAATGAAGATTACGAAGAAGTCAATATTGATGCATTTGATATCTATCAACGCCTAGGTTCAGGTTTTGCTGTAACCGCTCGTGCTGAATTCCGTGCAGATGCTTCTGGGAACGAGTTAGTTCCGAAAATTAAGGAAACACCAGCAACAGACGTAAATCGTGTTAAAGAAATCAAAGATGGCATCTACTCTATGCTTGAAAATATGAATGCTAAATATCGTGTCTTAGCATGTGGTAACGCGGATGAAAAAATTGTTGGCAAATTACCACGTCCTAAAGACTTCTTGGTTCTTTCTCCGGTTTCAACAAAAATTCTAGAAGGATTAATTGAGGTAACTCCAATTATTGATCCAAAAGCGCCTGTTCTGCCAAAGAAATATGAGTTCAATATTTCTAACATTACTGATTCAGCAACTATGGCTAATGCAGATGCAATTTACGGTGGCGAAGTATTTACAGCAATTCCTTTCTTCGATGAAGGTCAACTGTCTCAGGGGGTAGCTCCTGCTAACGGTACTGTTGTGGCGAAGAAGCTGGTTGATCCGCTTCTCAAAACAGAAACAGGAGAAATTGCTATCTACTCTATCTATGATAGCGGATTATACGAAAAAACAAATATTGGTGGAACAAACGGAATTGTAATTGTTGAAGAAGACATCTACGTTCTAACTGCTACTCCAACTACAGCATATGATGAGTCCCCTGTTCGTGTTTATCGAAAAGCAACGGAAGCAGATTTATTCCCTGGAGTAATTAGTTCTAACGAGAAATTCATTTTATCTGAAAACAATACTCGAGTATACGTGCTTCAATTGAATTTGGATAATACCGGAAAATTTATTGCGAATTCAAAGCATGTTTCAATGCTTGGCGATATTCAGACTATGATGTCTGAGAACGAAGACGAAACCATTATTTTCTCTCAATCGAATGATTTTGAGGTAAATGAAGTTATTATTCAGTCTGGTATTTTGAACAGCGTTACTCTAGAAGAGTTTGTTGAATTGCTTAATCAGAGCCATTCTTTAAATCACCTATTCAAGTTCTCTATTGCTGAAGAAGGCCTTATTTTCAAAGATGATTATGTTATGGAAATCGAAATTACAACTGGCTCTGGTGTGACAGCAGCTACAGAAAAACTGGAAGATAAGTTCACTGCAGGTGGCAATAAGCTTAAACCAGTTTTATTACCTAAAGACCGCGAAGTTGCATACAACTACAACTTATATGTTCCATATAAGACAAATGATAATTTCGCTCGCCAATTGGCTCAGCATTGTACGTATACGTCTTTAAAGACAGCACCAACTCACGGAATTATGGGCGTAGCTACTTTAAACAATAGATCAATTGCTAGTGTAGCTAAACGTATCGACGAAGTATTAGAATTAGATTTCGATCTATATGCTAAAACTTCTGCTGGTCGCAACATGTTAGACCGTAACAATATGCCTTACCCAATCGGTAAAAATGTGTCTATCGTGTTTACTCAGTATCCTTTCTATACAGATGAAGGAGAACTTCTTCGCTCGAATGGTGCTGCAGGTTATGCAGGTATGGTTTCTAATCTACCTTTAGATCAATCTTCAACAAATCAACCAATTTTGTTAGGTGAACTTGATTTTGAGTTAACAAATTATCAATTAACTCGCTTAACTCAAAAAGGTTATGTGACAATCAAGCAATCTTATACAAAAGGTCTGGTAGTTACTGACGGTATTACAATGGCACCTGTAGAGTCGCCATTCCGTCGATTAAATGTAACTCGTATTATCGGTGGCGTTGAGCAGCTTATCCGTGAAGCTTCAGAACCATTCATTGGTAAACAAAATAACCAAGCGAATCGTAACTCATTACACACTGCAATTAAATCAGGTCTTGAGAAAATCAAAGGTACCTTAATTGAAGCTTATGAGTTCAATCTAGTTGTTGATCCAAAAGTGATGAAGTTCGCGTATATCGATATTGACTACAATATCGTGCCGATCTATGAAATCCGTGAGGTTCGTAACCGAATTAAAGTCAAGGATCAACTATAAAAGACAAAGGGAGCCTCTTCCCTTCTGTCTTATTAAATAATTAAGGAGTGAATTAAAGATGGCAGAAAGTGTAACTTCTCAATATACAAAAACGTATACAACTTTCTCTGGTTGCGACATTGTTGCAACATTCGGAGACACTGTTATCGGTGAACTTCAGGCAATTACTTACTCTGTAAGTAGGGAAAAAGCTCCTGTCTATACGATGGGATCTCCAGAGCCGCGTTCATTCAGTAGAGGTAAACGCGGTATCGCTGGAACCTTAGTGTTCACAGTTTTTGACCGAGATGCTCTAATTGAAGCAATTAAATCAAATGTAACTCGTATCGGTAGTAATCCGAACGATCCAGCAACAAACACGGCCTATACGCCGATGACAATCGATGAATGGGACAAAGTTATGTCTGGTAAAATTCAGGACACGACTGCAGAAGAGCGCACTCGTAGAATTACTCAAGAGAATGTTGCACCATTATATGCAGATGAATTGCCTCCATTCGATGTTACAATCTCGTTCGCCAACGAATACGGACAAAAAGCAGTACTCGTTATTTATGGCTTAGAGATCTTAAACGAAGGAACAGGTTTCTCGATTGACTCTGTAACTACAGAAAAGGCTTGTACGTTCGTTGCAAGAAAAGTAGATTACATGCGTCCTGTTGATGCTGATGGTTCTATTGTTACCTCTTAAACAAGAATTTATACATGGAGCGTGGTGAAAGCCTCGCTCTTTTTTTGTTTATACATAATGAGAAACAAGTAATACAGTTTAGAGGTGATAATATGGCAAATGATTTTGTAGGAAAAGGCACATCTATATATAAAAAAACGTATACCAGTTTTAGTGGCTGTGACATGGTAGCAACCATCGATATTGCTTTGCCAAATAAGAATGGAGAAACCATCAAAGTTTCTCGTGTAATTGGAGAGCTTCAAACAATTAGTTATTCAATTCATATGGATAAAGCCCCTGTACGCTCGATAGGTTCTGTTAATGCAAAAGATTATGTGTATGGTCCACGAACTATTGCTGGCTCTCTTGTATTTGCTATGTTTGATAAGCATATGGCTCATGAAATATTAAGGGTAGCCAACGATGGCTTAGGAGACAATGGCACACAACTAATCATTATGGATGAACTGCCTCCATTCAATATTACAATTAGTATGGCCAATGAATATGGTCAAAAAGCTAGATTAGCAATCTATCAGATTCGTATTGTCAACGAAGGAAATGTTATGTCTGTTAATGATGTTTATACAGAGAATACTTATCAGTTCGTCGCAACAGATATTGAGTACCTAACAAATAGTTCAGGATCAGCTTCTTATGGAAGCAGTAAAGCGTCAGAATATTATCTTCAAAAGAACACTTACGCAATTGCAGAAAGCGGTTCTGCTAAGCCAATAGCTGCTTCCCTTGTGAATACTGAGTCAACTGAATCATCACCAAAAATAAAAGAAAGCTCAAATCATATTCTATTTTCAAATTAAAGTGAGGTGAATAATATGGGACACACAATTGAATTCTACAATGTTCAAGGGAATCTAACACGCAAAGGTCGAATCACAGATACGAAAGTTGCTGCATTGGTGGAGGAGTCTGATTATCGATTTGTTGTCCGAAGTGACGTCTACCCGTTTTCCATTGTAAAAGAAGGTTTTTTCAAAAAATCTGGAGCGACCGATTTAAAGAAACAGCTAGGAGCATTTTCTGTTTCAAAATATAAAGAAATCGAATTTATTTTAAATCGAGAAATCGAGGAAATTAAATATTATATCAATAATGAAGCTGTAGATTTTCAACAAATTGGGAGTCTAATTACAGCTCCAAATATACCAGGTACACATAAAATCCTTCATCCAAAGAGCGGTATGGAAGTATATTTTCGTATTAAAGATATGAGAAGCTTAGAAGCTTTTAAAGCCCTGTCAGATAATAAGGAAACCGAAGAACTTATTGCCCAAGCTCTAATAGATTATAAAGAGTCTGATTTATCTCTCCACGAAATCCTTGTGGATTTACTGAGGAATGGATCTAAAGAAAATATCCTACACTATCAACGAATCCTCACTAAATTTGAAGCTATCTATAACCAAGCCGTAAAAACCGAAACAGCTACTACATGGTACATCGAAAATCAATTCGATTGCAAAATCAAACCAAATAATGAGATTAATAAAGTCATAGTCTATAGGCTTGATAGAGATAAAAAAATTTTCAAGAAAGCAATAAAAATAGTTGGAGAGACTAGCATTGTTCTTGATCCTCATAAAATCTATTTAATAGAAGGCTATCATGATGACCTTTTTGTTTCTTCAAGAGTTTTAACTACAATTCCTGCTAGCTCTCGTACGGAAAAATGGAAAGAAACAAGGTTGAATGAAGAGCGAATAAATTATCTTATACAGCGAGGTCGCATTTCAAGTTCTGGTATTCCAGAAGAAATTGAGGAAGAAATTCATCTACTATCTTCAGAAAGCATAGTTTCATCACGTTACGGTTCACCAACAATTATAGACAACAAAGATGAGATCATTTTTGAATTCGAAGATTATTTCTTAGCTGATGATTTTCAGGAAGTTATCTATTTATGTGTTGCAACGAAGAAGCAATTTGTAAATCGTGAATATTGGTTCAAAACTGAGATCAAGAAAAATGAAATCGCAGTAAAAGTATTTGATTCAGGCTTACTTAGAGATGAAACATATCTAGTGTGGATTGAGAATCATCAAGGCGACAAAGTGAGCGAATTTAATATAATCTTCCCAGAAGAGGTATTTGAAGATCATAGTACAATCCTCCATGACTACTTTGTTCACCAAGAAAAAGAGGTAATCGTTCAAAAGGTCAATAACGCGAAAAAGGAACAATTCGAGAAACTGATAGTCGACTATTACACTTTATCTGGGGATAGTATTAATCGTATTACGAGGTTAACTGGATTAATTGAAGAACTGTTTAAACTAGGCACATGGGAAACAGTTCATACCGTTATTAGTACCATATATGAAGTCTTAACAAAGAACGACATCAAGATAGACTCATTCTTTGAGTCTAATATAAAGTTCTCTAAGTGGAATCGAAGAATGACAATTCCTGAAACGAAGAGGAATTTTGTTTTGATCGTCCATTCTTTTAATGATTACACCAAAAGAGTATCCAAATACATTATTAAAAATCCTGCGTACTTTGACATTCCGGAGGAGTATGCAATCATACAATTTTTAGATTTAAATGAAAATGTATCTTCGCATTATGCGTTCATTGGGGGCAAAAATAAAAATGCGATTGACATTAATAGGGGACTTGAAATAGAGGTGATAGACGATGTCCATGTACGGTATAAGAAATAGGCCTGATTTTGTTAACTATGTAAGTTCTTTAAATGGGACAAGACAGGGCTCTAACAAGCACGCGACGACTAATAAACGCTATTATTCATCTATCGACGCTGAAATTTATTTTGGTGATTTTTATATCGATGAAATTACTAATATTGCATATACAATTCAGCAGAACGCTATGCCTCTCTATGGCTATAATTCTTATGTCTATGATGAGATGGCTATTGGTAGTAGGATTATAAATGGTCAATTTACTATTAACTTTACTAAATCTAATTATTTAAGCGAGTTGCTACAGAAGCTTGAGAGTAGTACAGTTCAACTTTTGGGAGAGAAGGTATCAAAAGACGACGATGGTGAAGAAACTGATGTGATTGCTGGACAATCCTCTGCTCCAAACCATTCGAACATTAAGAGTGAAAGTAATAACTCATATACGTCCACAAACTATGAGGGAATTCGGCAAAGTAAAAGGCCACTTTGGTTTACAGGATTTGATATTGATATCATGTTTGGACGTGCTAGTTCATTGTCTGCTAAGACAGAGCACGTAATGCTCGAGGGTGTCTACTTGGTATCAAGTATGTTAAATCTAGATCAAAATGGACAGCCGGTTTCGGAAACTTATACATTTATAGCAAGGGATGTTCGGAATATATCCATCTAGTTTCTGCAATCTGTCTATCTAATGTTAAATAGATAGCTGCAACACGTAATATTTATTTGAGGGAATGACATATTAGGAGGGAAAGACATGAAATTACATGATGAACTAATACAAGTAGAAAACGAGGAAATAGTTCAAGAACATATGCTTGAGCAGTCAACACAACTTCCAGTTAAAATTGAATTAACAAACGAGCAGATTGCAGCTTGGAAGGCTGAGCACGGTAAGGTTTTTAAAACCATAATAGATGATGAGACATATATATGGCGACGTTTAAGACGTCGTGAGTACGTAGATGCAATGAGCTATCGATCAGAAGAAAATCCCGATGCAAATGTGTACTTAAGACAAAACATCATTGCTAGCATTGTAACACTTTATCCTAGTGATATGTCGGAGCGTATTGAGGAATATGCAGGTTTAGCAGGAGAGATATCCGATCGTGCTATCCTTAAATCTGGCTTTGATGCATCTGAAACAGAAGAGCTTTAATTAGGGGTGGTCTTTGTGAAGATTAAACAAAACTATGAAGAATTCACCAAACCAACAAGGGACTTCCTTGATTTAACAGAAATCTTCTTGGGTCTTCAAGAGGAACATCGAAATGTGTTTATGATAGAGATAGAAAGTACTGTCTTCTTCTATCGATCATTAGGGAGATCTGAATGGAAAAATATAGTAAAAGATGAAGATTTATCTGATCTTGAAAAGCAAGACATAGTTTGTTCTTTATGTACACTTTGGCCACAAGAATTTGACTTTAATGAATGTAGCGCTGGTCTTCCAGATATTTTATGTAAAAATATACTGCAGAACTCCTTCCTTGATTCTATTGAATCTAGAAAGAATGTGCTGAGTTATTACAGAAATGAGATGTTCGATTTAGAAAATCAGATTACTTGCGTTATTAATGAGGCATTCCCTCAATTCGATATTGAAGAAATCGAAGCATGGGATATAGAGAAAACAACAAAATATTTGTCTCGTGCAGAATGGAAGCTTCATAATTTGCGTGGCTTGCAATTTATTGATCAAAATGTTCAAATGGAATCTTTCTATGAAAAAACAGAGCAATTTGCTCCAGAACTAGAGGGTATGCCTGAACCACCAAAAGATGATCAAACAACAATAAGAGGTGGCACAAAGAATAATAAATTAACACCTGAAAAACTCGAAGAAATGAGAAAACTTCAGGAAAAGTTTCCGGAAATTAACTTTTTCGGTGATACAATTCTAACTGAAGGTGAAGCAGGAATGGTTGACAGTATTGATTCTGTATCCCCTGCACTTAGACCAGGGTTCTAATAAGGAGTGATAGCATTGCCAGATGAATTAAAAGACATGGCCAATAAAAGTTTACTGGATAACAAGCTATCTACCGCACAGTCTGCGTTAGCCGTTGGGGCTGGCGCAGTTTTTTTATATCAAGATGGCGGTAGAAAGTTATTATCTAAGGCCTCTGGTATTTCATCTAGAGTGCTGGGGGAAGTAAGCCTAGACTTTACAGAAATTGAGGAACCTAAATTACACCTGGCAGACACACCGTTTAGCACTGAACACACTAATGGCAATACATTTAAGATTGTTGAGGGAGCTATCAAGTTTGCTATTTGGTATTTAAATAAAGCTCGAAAAGTAAAACAAGGAAATGGAGAAGAAACTATTCACTTATTGAATGATTTGAATATCTCCATACCGATTCGTGTTGATAAGAATAAGATGATTTCTCCAATGAATATTGTTAACGAGTTGAATAATAAAGAGAAATGGAAAACTGCCATTAAAAAGGAAACGGTTAGACGGAGTAACATGGAAGGTGCACCATTAACTACTTTCATTACGCCATTCAGTACGGCAAAATGGGGACTTACTCAAATCACAACAGATGAAGAGTCAATTATTCAGGTTGAACATAATCGCATAAATCATCTAGATGATAGAGATTCCAAAGTTCTGATTGAAGTTGAAAACAAGGCAATCATTGAAAAGGCACGAAATGAAGATAACATGCAACAAGTGCTATTGAAAGACAGACTCATAGAATATTCAAGGTTTATCAATGATGAATTAACAATTAGCAAAAGACTCTTAAGTTTAGAAGAGTACAATATCTACTCGGATGTTACAAATTCCGGAGATATCAGCTCTACTCATATAGGTAAATTAGGCACGCTTGCATTAGAAGAAATCGTAGGGGCAAACACGGACGTTTACCGAAGAGCAATGTTTAATAGTCAAATGGCAAGTCTAGGAGTAATCAAAGAAGATGAAGTACGCTCTGGGTTAAGCATCATAGCGGATGTCAAAGCATCTGAGAGGAATTCTGAACTAAGATTAAAAACGGAGGACACTAAAGGAACACAAAGAGCTATTAACGAGTATGAAGCAAGATCGTATCAAAAGATCGAAGAAAAGCTAAAAGGTCCTCATACTTCTGAAATTAAAGAACCTTTAGACTATATTACGAATGTAGCTACAATTTACAGAACGAGCAGAAGTACTAGTTGGGCAAAATTAATTAGTGCTGCTCCTCAGAATAATTTCTTTGAAGAAGGACTGGAGAAACAAGAAGAAACACTGAAGAATTACTCCTCTTACACAAAAAAGAAATTAAAGAATACTTGGAGACAAGAACCAATGGATCAAGAAGTAAATAGGATCTCTGTTGGCGAAAAGCATTTACCTGGTCCCATTTGGAGACAAGAAAATGAGTTGGAAAATGTAAATGTGAAAACGATCCAAAACGAAGGAATGCTCCTAGGAGACTACGGCTATCATGAGTCACAATCTTTAAATGCCGGCATTAATCATATACCAAACATCAAATCACAACGATTTACGAACTCTTTGAATTTAGTCGCTTCAATTAATACTATCTTAAAAGGGATGGGTCTTGTAGGAGTCGATGTGAACGTTTCTCCATCCTCAAAGATGGGAGTAGAAGTCAAAGCTAATATTATGAATACTTCTAGTAATACCCAATATATAGAGAAAAAGATTCAAGACTTACTGAATTTTTAACCCAGACGTTTTGTCTGGGTTTTTGCATTTTGTAGTAGTTAGTTGTTCGATGACAAGTAATAAAAAGATAGAGAGTTTAGAACGGAGTTGAAAAGAAATGGCTGAACAATTTTTCCACTTAAAAAACTGCCTAAGAACAAACAATTTAAAAATAATTATGGATGCTCAACTTAAATCAGAAATTGCTAAAGCCAAGTTAGGCAACCTTGATTTCAATTCAATAGATAATCTTAGAGCATTTATATTTGACCGCGATAATAAAATTGCACCAATATTGAATTCAAACCTTGCAAATCAGAATCTGTATGCCATCGAATCTTCTATACTTCGAGGGGCGCAAAGCATAAAAGCTAGAAATATAATAACAGATAATGTAAATCTGAAACGTAATCTTTACTTTGATTTAACCCAAAACATCGTAGATGCATTTTCTAACAAGAATCAGTCTAGCCAGTCTGCAATGTTGAAAACTATCGAAGCTACTAAGGAATTCGCTTATGCTTTTAATGAACATGCAAAAACATCTTCTAGCTTTAGTGCTGTACAACGCTCTATTGATTATTTAAGAGAAAACAACGAAGGTATCGTGTCGTTTGATCTAGAGACGTTTAGTGGTAGAAATCAAAACGGCAAACAATTGTTAGATAAGATTACGGAATTTTCCTTCCTGACTTACGACAACATTAACGCTAAGAATGCTAGTAAAACTGTCACAGGGTACGTAGGTATCACTTCTCAAGAAGAAGAAATGAAATACCAATCTATTTTGAATAAGTACAAAGCAAATCCAATGAATTTAACGAACTTAGAAGAGACCATATTAAAATATTTTGCAAAATTAGGTAGCAGTGGATTTGATATTGTAGAGGACTCAAATGTTGCTGGTCGTTTCGCTGTTCAGGGCGGAATGAACGAAAAAGACATTAAGATGACCGTTGCAACAATTAAAGAAGGTATCAAAAAAGCAAGAGATATTGGGGAACGTCAAAGACAAACGATACTTGCTAACGGTCTTATGCAGTGGGAGCAAGACCTTAGCGACGCCATCTTGGAAATACAAACAACAAAGAAAAGTATACTAGGTCACGACATTATCAATGTCGGTATTCCTTGGTTAAACCAGTATTTTTCCAGTGCAAGAAAAGAAGTGAAAGACTATATACGCACACAAGGCGGAAGTACAAACATTAATATTGGACGTCACAGAATTGCTGATATATTTCCACTAATGCAGCATGCAATGGATAATAGAATTTTTAGAAAAGATTATCTAAGTCAAGATACTAGAGCTATGCTTGCGAAATATGGACTTTCGCCATCTTCGCATAAAGCCGTATCTAACTTTGGATTGTCTGCAGGTGAACTAGAGCAATGTATGGCTAGCTCTGAAACGCATACAACTATCTGTAATGCTAAGGAGACATTTAACGTACTTAGTAAGAGTGTGGAAGAAAAAAATATTATTGATTATGCTCTTAACGCGGGTAAAGAAATTAATCATAAAAATATTTTCGGAAAAATCAAAGGGAATGGATCCCAGTTATTTTACGGTACAAGAACAATCGATGGGAACCAAGATGGGATCATTGGTTTTAGAGTTGACCCTCTCGATGGACAATTTTACACGATGGATGGATATGTGGTTCATCCTAACAGGCTAGGGGAGAATACGCCTACAAGTGATCATGTTATATTCAACAAAGGAGTTAACGAGTACTTTATTAAAAAAGGCAGGACTTACACAGTTGAAGGTATTGTTAGTTTAAAGGCTATTGAGCAACATGGAAGTGAAGGAAATGAGCATCTTGGACGATATATCGAGGTTATGCGTGAGGCTCATCCTGCTCTAGCTGTGAATGAACTTATAGCTGTTAAGATGAGTGCCGTGTCTGAATATAAAGGCCAGTCTAGAGCGGCTACAGATATCCTAAAGAATGATGAAATTTCCTTTATTGTTGCACCAATGAAAGAGATGCAAAATTTTTTCAATAACAATATGGTGATGTATGCAGAAAAGGATAAAGCTGGACAGTTCCAATTAAAAAAAGGTGTACAGAGATTGCTTGAGCCTTATTCTTTAAAAGAGGGCAATGATAAGTTAGAAATTTCTAAAGAAAAAACAGGTAATCTTATCAAAGATGTAATAAAAAGTGGAGCTCAAAAAGACGTAGTCGATAATGCCAACCGTATAATTCAGGATATGGACTTTGATATATTTAAAAGTATTAGTGATTTTGTTGATTTTATCAACAAGGAAGTTGAAGCTATCTCAAGTTCTGCATCTTTACAAGAAAAGCGAAGATTAGTTATTCAACAAGCAATTGAAAATGGCCGTTCTATCGCCGAGAAGATTGCAAAAAATATTCCTCTGTCTCAAATTGAACAGGAAAAAAATATTGCATTGCTTCATGAGATTCTTAATTTGAAAGACTATAAAGGTAGTCAGATTTTCTATTTAAAATGCGTAAACAATGCTATTTCTTTGATTGATTATTTCACTGGAATAAAGCCGATAGGTGAAAGTATCTTTAATAACGTAAATAAGCTTGGTGCAAACGATACAGAGAGAAATTATTTATTTAAGGTAGCTATGGACGTAGCGATCTCGAAAATAGAAAAAATCACCAATAAACAAGATGACGTTAAGAATGTGTTTAGACAAATAGATAATGCTTATTTCGAAATCTCTATGAAAGACAATGGAAAGCAAGGGATTCCACTTTCTCAAATGGCTATTCACAGCCTACACGAAGATGTTTTGCGTGTTAATCTTACTAATGGCGAAAGTAACCTGCTTAGAACAATCGTTGATGACAAATACATCGGAGATTCTACTGAATTAAAAAAACGTTTGGTCATGTTAATGGATAGGGCTGCGGTCAAAAATAAAGTCATTGGTAAATGGAACGTAAGAGAGTATATGGACAACAATACCCCTTACATTATTGCAAGAGACTTTATAGAACAATTGAAAGAGCTTCGTAAAGAAGATCCTAGCGTTGGCTACATCACACCGCTAAGAAATCCAACAAATATAGGCATACCTGATATTTATAAGACACTGGAAAGTAATTTTGATTACAAGAACGTAGTGAAGCAATGTGTTGATACAATTAAGAAACACAAGCCAGGGACGATTATTGATATCAGAGGCATTTCTAAGCCTGATAATGAGAACCGATTAAATACGGTTGCATTGGATATCGTAACTAATATCTTGATGGATAAATTCAATCGTGAAGAATTCAAAAAGTACGGTTACACGGATCAACAGATCAACTGGATCTCTAAGGCTCGTGAGATTCGTGAACGTGATTATATGTTATTGATTAAAGAAATCATCAAAGGTGTTAGTGTGACAGACATGTTTCTTCATTTTGACAGAGGCATTGGACTATTTGCGATTCAGGATGGCGATCGGCAAATAGACCTTTCAGATGTTCCGAGAGAGAGAATCATGGATGGTGTCATTTATACACAAGTAGGCTGTAATTACATGAACTTAATGACTCACCTAGATGTTGATAGGACACATGATGGCTCACAACTAACGTCTAGTCAAATCAATTTAAGATCTGACGTTGGCATGGCTTTAAAGAATGTATGGCCATTGGAATTTTCTGTTGTAGCGCAGCAAAAACGGGGCATTGATCCAATCAATGTTATTCAAGGCTATATTTCAAGAATTGCTGCAGAGCTAAACGAAGGTTCCATAGGTCAGCCTTTGAACGAATATGGATCAAATGCAATGTGCAATTTAGCTGAGAAAGAGTTTGTAAATAGCCTAGCCCATATTCCAGGCATTGATAATGTGAGATTCGGCACTGTTGACAATGAAATCTCACGCACAGAAAAGGATTACTTCCTAGAACAGATCAGGAAAAAGGGATTCCACTATGACAAGATGAATGACTTTGCTAAAGGTATTTACGTTAAGTACCGCAAAGATATTATGGGGCATGTATTTAATCAAGTCGGAGTTTCAGTTGAGGTACGCAACAATCTAGATGTATGGTTTAACAGTACGAGAGCAGAATTGGCAGTTGACAAAACTGTAAAATATCAGAACAACCAATACAGTATGGAAACCTACAAAGACCCAAATCGTCTATTCGAAATTTCTACTCGAAACTATAATCTTAGACAAGAAGAAGATCTAAATATTATTGGTAAAATAAGTACCGATAGCAGTGCATTAAAGAGTACGGAGCAACCGGGGTTAAGCTCAAGAACGTCTGTGGGGATGACCTACCCCAACAGACAAATAAATAGCTTAGACATACGCGTTCAAATGGAGGCAATTGTTAAGCGTGCCTATGTTGGATCAGAAGAATTTAAACAAAGAGTGTACAATTCTACCACAATTGTGGAATATCAATTGGTTTCAGAACGACTACATCAAATCAGAAATATTTACGAAGGTGGCGCTGTTACCTCTTCTCCATTAGGGGAAGAGATTTTCCTAGCAAACGAATATCAACGAATGTATAACCTTCGTAAGCTGTTTGACGATCATCAAATCTCGGTAGAGAACATCAAGAAAACACAAGAATTCTCTGAAATGGTTCCAGAGGTTCGGGTCAAAGAAAATGGCGAAATCGAGTTCAAATATCGTAAAGGTAAATCCTATAAGCAGAGTTTTGATTCCATAACAGAGATGGCATACCGTGATAGATTAAACGAAATTACTGATGGCTTTATTCACTCAGGATACTTCTCTAAGTTATCCGATATCTTTGCAAGTGAAGATGAAGTGAAAAAAATTGTTCTTCAATATGCTAAGGACAGAGATCTTAAAGTGGTTGACGAGAATGCTTTCAAAAAAATCGCTGGTGAACTCTATACTTTGAAGTACTATGTTGATCCAGTAAAAGAGTCTATAAACATTGAAGACAGGGCTGAGGCTTTTACTTATACAGGGCTTAATGACCTGAAAGTGACGAGTCTTAGAAGTGAGCTATCTGGTACTGAAAACATCGAAGGTGAGAGCAACTCACTAATGTCAACACCTGACCATCTGAATACTGAGAAGATCCTAAGTATTATCAAGAAAATTAACGATAAGTACTTCGAAAATCTTAGCAAGACCTACGTCATGTCTGAACAGTTTGACGGTGCTCTGTATTTAAATAATAAAGCGGTCAACGATATAACAGCTAGCAAATTAGATTCAAGTCAAATAATTAGTCGTGTATATGCTGATGAGCAAGCGGTTAAGAACGGCAAAAAGAGCTTAAGGGGCGTCTATGATGGAACTGTAGGGAAGGGCTTAGAGACTCTTTATAGAGGCCCTGCAATGCCTCAGATGAGCTCCTTAGATGACAGTCAGATCTACAATCAATTTGTTGTCGATAACTCTTCTAATTCACTTGTAGATGACTACACAAGGTTCACTGAGGCAGTCAAACTCGACTCTATGAGAGAAGGCACATTCGATAAAGGTTCGGAGGACTTCAAGTTTACTGATGAAAAATCTCACTTTATTATGGATAAAATTTATAATGGTTTCATTGAGATTTCACCAAAACAACTTGATGAGAGATTCCAAGAAGTGTATGAAATCTATAGAGAAGAAGCTGCTTTGAGAGATGAATTCCATAGCAAGACATTTCTAGAACCATTTGTTCAAACTGTCCAGAAAGATATGTTTGCTCAAAACAGTGATGATCTGCAATATATTATTGTTCAGAAGAAGGGCAAATTGAATTCCGAAGACTTGATTGAAAACGAGAATGTCAGTATCGATCTGTTATCAGAAGAGAGTAGAAGACTTATTGCTCAAGGAGCGGTACAGGTTTCTGAGAGGAATGTCAATGTCTTAGATGCGTATTCTTCTGAAGCAAATAGAGTAGCCGTAGATTACAATACAGGACGAATGAATGAAGATGAGCTGAAAAACTATCAAGACTTTAGTTTTAAAGATATTGATTTGATGAATATTGACTTCACTTCAGGTGAAGATGTTTTATACTTCAAGGATGGCGTATTTAACTCCCTTTATAACCAGAATGCGATTATCGATTTGTCTAGCATTGATGAGGACATTTTAAAGGATGCTGGTATAAGTGGTAATAAACTAGCTATTGGCGTTGTTCCTTCTCAAAGTAAAGACACCAATACACAGGACGATATTTATACACGTTTGAAAGACATTCAATATTCAGCTCGCTTTATTTCTGAAATACGAGATCCAATTGTAGGCTTTGAAGAGAATGCCTATGAGCGACATAGACATTCCATCAAGACTAACCTTCAAAAGATCGATGCATTGATGTATAACTATGCTACGTCTGAAGAAGGGGCATTGAGTCAGGTTTCAGAAATCCAGCTAGAGAACCCTGCAATTGGAAAAGTAGCATTGTTGAATTTTGAAGACATTGTCAACTTACCATCCTATGAACTTGAATTATTAAAGAAGAATTTTAAGGTCGATGGCAAGTCTATTTTAGAACATCAAAAGGCTAGTATAATTCTTGATTTCGATAGTATTTCAAATGACTTGTCTGAGAATAGGGAATTATTTAAAGAAGTTAACATAAAATCTTTTAGTGTAAAAGACAAGAACGAAATGAACACTCTATTACGTTCTGGTGTCCAAGTCATGACTCAATATAGCTCGACTAGCCCTGAAAGTTTTATAAAAACAAACACTATGCTTATGTCTAACCCTTATAAAAATGGAGTTAATTCTTATTCGGATGATGCAATATTAACTAATAAAGATGCTTACAGTGCTCCTTTACATGCCAACGATGCTGAGAGCAATGCATTTAATTTGTTTGAATCCCCGAAGCTTCAGGATACAAGGTTAAATGATTTGAATGCTCAACGTAGTTTTGATCAATACGCACTTGACGCAGGAATCAAGAGAGGCATAACAAGCATTGCAAAGGCAAACGCCGATACAGTAAAAATGGACATGGCTGAGCGCTCATTAACCGTAGAGAATAGTCATTTAGAGTTTAATCAAGAATTACAAAAACAATATGGTGACGATTTCAGAGCAATAGAAAAGAGTGCAATAAATAATTATGCTGAACATGATAATAATATGGCTCTTGATATGGCCGAGGGTACTTTCCGTGATAATAGTCGGAATCAAGCTTACCTACAGCAAGTAGTTCAAGAAATCGACGGAGATTCACTTAGATACAATGGCGGAGAAGCTAATGAATCTTTAAGTGAAATACATTCACCAGTCCGTATGATGGGTAACTTGGTATCAGATGTATTGAAAAATCCGTACAATCAAAGACAAGGTAATCGTATCTTTGATAACATACTGCAGCCATCTGAGGAGAAATTCCTGTCTTCCAAGTACAATAAGACGACTACTCTTGATAATTCCATGGATCCAGACGACTCTAATAACACATATAGAAAAGTCGTTGGATTCACTCCTTACTGGGAAAATGACTTAGTTGATGGGTTCGAAAAAAGGTATAATAGTCAAGAGACTTATAATTCTTTAAGACTGGAAGATCAGGGAGTATACTATAACAGAGGGGTAGCACCTAATCTAGACATGTACAATTACTTGAGTACAATAGCTCAAACAAAAAACGAAGTAAGTGTAGACATGATAAAAGACTCTAGTATCTCGACAGAAGGAAGTAAACTTCTGGATCTACCAAGGAATGCAGTTGATAGTGTTCAGGGAGACGGCATTATGGAAAGTGGTAAACTATTCAATCACGATGATTCATTGCCATCAGACAAAGGCCATATTAATTGGATTCCACCCACTACCTCTGGTCTAAACGAGACAACAGATTATCATGTAGAGTCTGGACATAACGTTATACCGCAGTCTAGTATTAATGGGAAAGATTTGGCATTCGGAGCACTTGGTATGGCAGGCTCTACATTGATGTATCATTCTCAGCCTTCAGCGACAGCTGTTGCAGTTGAAAATGATGAGATCCTTTATGATGTTCCCATCATGACAGATGATGCAACACCTATGTTACAAACAAATCCGAAACAAGGATATGTAATCAATATAAACGCCTCGACTCCAAGAGGACAAAAGCACGCTGAAGAAGCAATTAGACAAGCCATGGTGACAAGCTATAACTCTACTAACGTCAACGTTTCTATGAATATTAATAATTCAGGCGGTAATATTACAGATAGTACAATAGAACGCATGGTTCAAGGGATGTTAGCTTAGTCCTTTTACTTCTAGAGGGGGATAAGAAATGAGTAAGTTTTCAGATTTACTAGGGAAGATTAATGATGAAAATTATTTAAAAGGAATAGAATCTAAAGGATTCGAGTCTGTAGATAGAGACATGTTGTCTACAGACCGTTTCCGTTACCCAAATATGGGTGATTTTTATATGAATGCTGTAAATGACCCATATTATAAGCGTTTGAAAGAAGCGATGGATAAACTAAACACCCATAAAGATGAAGACGTAGATGTTGATGGGAAACTAAACGAAAATAATGAAGTAGCGATGTCCTTTTATTATAATGCCCCTCCTGTTTTAACTTTAGGGGATCATCAAGACAAGGGTGTCATCTTTTTTAAGGGTCAGGTTGAGGCTAGCAATAAAGATAAAGAAATGGGCTACTTTGAAGGGGATACATTCCCCATTAAAGTGTCTACGATAGAAGCTGGAAATGAAGAAACAAAAAAATTAATTACAGGCCATTTCTTAAGTAAGATGATTGAAATGGGAATTAGTAGTGATAATGCTGCTATCAGCGTCCGTCTTTTAGGTATCAATACTCCAGAGGTAGAACACTGGGACTACAGAGAATATGAAGATAAAGATGAGGCATCAAGATTCAAAACGGTTACGTATGGTAGTGTTGAAAAAGACGCGGGTCACTATATTATTAGAAGAAAAAATGGCATGGATGAAAACACTAAAATAAATGTATTTAAACCAGATCCAAAGATAAATAAATGGCATGAATATACAGAAAAAGGTCCTGGCTCAGTCAGCGGATATTCAGAAGTAAAAATGCTTACAAAGATGGATGAGAAGGATCCTGTTCGAATTTCAGAAGGAAAAAGAATTCAGGATAAATTACAAAAGCTAATCCATGCTGTTAATGGTGAAGTGTACTTTATGATTGATCGTATTAGTCTTAATGAAAGCAATCAAAAATATCCAACTATCTACGAAGGTATAAACTCATCTTCCGTAGGGATTGATAAAATAAAGTATTATTGGTCACAAGTAAAGGACTACAATCGTTTTAAGTACTCTGGATATAATCAATGGGGACAGGACAAAAATGGCCGTTGGCTGGGCTCAGCTTATATAAAATTGAATGATCAATGGATCAACCTTGCAAAATACGTTATCACCCAAAGCAAAGAGACTAATGTGCTTCCAGATGCTAATGATAATCCTTCTTATGAGCTTAAAAATGGGTTACCTGCTGAAATTTTTAATTTACAATCCTATGATTACAATAGTCGTATTGTCTTTGATATCCATTCAAAGATCGCAAAAGAAATGGATGATAGACGAAGAGTTCAAAAAGACATTTTCAATGTAGATTTTGACAAGTTGAAAGAATGGAATGTAACGATAGGAGACTGTACATTCTTTGTTCCTCCGACATCTATCCGTGTGAGCCAACAAGCAACACAAGATCGATTACCAATTCTTCGTGGAAAAGGGTCGATAACTAGGGGCAATCAGAAGGTTCAAAAGATGATTGAGCTAACTCTATATTTTAACGAAGACAGAGGTATTAATGGCTATCAATACAAAGACAAGCTTCCAAACGGTAAAGAAGTTAATTACTACATGAACGGATTGCGCTCTCTGATTTCTCAATTTAAATTTACACCATTTTTACCGATAGAAAATGACTATATCAACAGAATCTTAAACATTGATGCTGTTACTTTGGCTAATATGCAAATTGTCACGAATCCATCCATGCCAAGGTTATTAACCTGTGTCTTAACAATGCAAGAGTTTGATTTTCTTCAGTATATGCCTGAAATTCCGCTCGATTTAGATAATGTAGATGAATACTACAATCCATTCTCTACTACGTTCAATTTTGCATTAATGCGCTGGTATTATCAGCGGGCAATTCAACGAGGGGAAGCTTTAAAAGAATACAGTATAAATGACAAAGAGTATATGGTCGGAATTGAAGGAAGTAGAACAGCCTTGTTCCCAATGGATTTTAAGGATCCATATTTTAAGATATTTGTGGCAAATGAAAATCACTTACAACAGATGCATAGTATTAAAGTCCAAAAAAATAGTTCAGGACATACATTTAATAGTATTGGGCAAAAAGAAAAAAATCTAATTGCTGACATGCAGCCTATTTACAATGCTTACATGGATTTAGAAGGAAACACAAGGATTAAGACAGCAATTGATGAAATCATGTCTCTTCCTAATAAGGGGAAGGGCCAGTATTTTGCATATTCCATAATTGATGGCATGAAAAATAATAAAGAATACAATGGTTTATTTAATAGTGCAGGGATGTCTATTCATGAAACACGGGGTAAAGGCTCATCAGTAGAAGTTATGTCTCCTAGTAAAATTGCTTCATATGTAAATAAGCTGGTTTCTGAAACATCAATTGCCATGTATGAGGCTAATGTTCAAAAGCCTTTGTTGACTCAATCAAAGACGTATACTGATTTTAGCGACAATAAAATGAAATTCGGTATAGTATATAAAATCAATTCAGAATACTTAAATGAATCTGCCCTTACATCTATTATTGATGCAGCTGAAATCCACATGAGTGCGACTATATCGCTAAATAAATATATTAAGAGTGGGAACATTGTTGTTGAATATGAAATCCCCTTTAAAGAAGATAAGTCTGTAGATTTTGATAATTTTATGGGTAGTTCAGGGACGGCTACTTATAAGTTCTACAAGGCAAATGGGGCACTTTCTTTAAGCAAAGGTGAAAATGCTAAATACATTGGTGTTATTTCTATGCTACAAGATATGATTGACGGAAAAGGGAATGCAACAATGGTAGAAGAAGTTGATGAGCTCAATGCAGATATCGACAATAATATGTTAGAGACATTGCAGTACGACGAGGTAATGCTTGGGGAAGTGCGTATCAAAAATTTAGCTTGTGTTTACGGCAACAACTTAACACAGGTTGGACTAAATGGAACAGAGGGCTATGCTTCACAATATTTAGGCGGTCAAGATACGATTATCGAGTTAGGCATTGAAACAACTGATGAATTCTCGGTTGGCATTCTAAATGGACTACCTAAAGTAGCTTCTTATCTTTTAACAAACTACAGACTAGTTATCCCCTCTGCACCAATACGATTCGAGAGCGAGATCACTCGTTTATTAGGTGTAGTTGAAGCAGTAATTGAAAGTGTTGAAATAGGAACCGTTCCTGGGCAGCCAGGTCTCTATCAAATTAATATGAGGCTTGTTTCAGTCGATCGAACAATGCGACATAGAGAAGGTATGCGAAAAGTAAACGAGCTTTCTAATGGTGGTATTACAACAGGTAACGGAACAATGGATATCAAATTAAAAACGTTTGGAGAGCTGCAGAACCGTTTTGGGGAAGCAGAGCTTTATCCAGACTTGGAACTTCCAACTATTGATGAGCTTAATAAGAGCGGTTTTGATTTCTTGAGGCATAAATTCGATTCAACAAGAATTTATCCTGATCCAGATTTCTATTTCAATTATGGCCATGTTCTACAGAGTGAAATCTTCCGAGAGGCCGTAATTGGCACCGACTTAGATACTTATGATGTTAAATACGGTAATACCGGAGGGGATTATGTTGTAACAGAGTCAGCTAAAGGTGTCGGTGTCAAAGAAACTGATAAAAGTCAATCTATTAAGGATACTGAGGAAGCCTGCTCTAAAGCGGAATCAATGGTCGGTATGTCCAGCACAAAGAAAATGACGAAGTATATCGACAACAATATTCCCGTTCTCAATATGATGAACACAGCATCTTCAGATGATGTTTGGGAAATTGGTGAAGACATACGCGTTATGCTGATGGAAGAACCATATGCTAAGATGCTTAGAGATCACGAAAGAGGAATTGAGAAAGGAAGTACTCTCAAGGAAACAGCATGGTTGTATGACAAGCTCGAAGGCGTTCGTAATGCTTTAGGATTAATCGACGGAGTGCTTTCAAAGCCAATGAATACACATTCATGGATTAAAAGTAAGGCTGAATCTAGATGGCGTATTAAAGATAAAACAGTAGCTGCCTTGCTCAAATACCATGAAATATTCCAAAGCTTGGGTATTGTTGATAATTATAAGTTCCGTTCTACCTTTGGCGATCTTGCTTATGCAGCTGCCTGTGCTAGGTCAGGTAATAAAGAATACCGTAAAGGGTTAGATGAAAAGGATTATGCGCCAGATGTTGACTTTATAGGGTTTAAAATCGCCACTAGTCAAGACGGCAATGGTATTGAAGAAATAAAAGATCCAAACGATGTAGTGAATGCTGTAGAGTTTGGTCCTTTCAGAACTAAAATGTACTCGGAACAAGAAATAAGGAATATTTTGGGGGACAAGACTGAAATACGCACAGAGAAAAAAGATTCTACCAATGTAAATACTTACATGTTCTTGCTTGACCCCTACTACTTGAAAAAAGCCTCGTTACAGGAAATTGAAGAATATAAGAAAGCTACCGTGTCAGATGTAGATTTCGCTATTGAGGCATTTTTACGTATTTGTCTTGTATGGCTTCGAAAAATGATTGAAGATAAATTGTTCCCTAACCTTAACTTTGATGTTTTAAGTAAGGACTTCGAGAAGGAATTGAGCTCCGCTAAATCAGATGCAAAAGCTAGCTCAGGTAAAGAGTTAGAGAAGGAAGAATCTAAACAAATAGCTGAACAAATTAATCAGTATATTGATTTCCTAAAAGACATTGATCGGCCAATGGACGGGGGAAAAGCCTTCTTAATGGTTGCTTTAGCAGTCTGCGAATTGGATTTATACAAACTTGTTTATGATAGAGATTTCCACCAATTGAATCAGTTAAAGGTAACGCTAACTTCAACAAGTGTTCAGTTTGAAAACCCTAAGTCTGAGCACATGGATTTAAGACGCTTCTTATTTGCACTTGTTCCAGCAAAAGCGATTGATGGCATTGAAGATTTCACAAGCAGATATGATGATGCGATTCAAAAGTATAGACGCATTGAATTGGATCGTAAATATATAGAATTTGCTGATGATCCAGATATTTATACAAGACATGCGTTTTACGACATGTGTACACACGACATGAGAGGACGAATGGCAAGGGCATTTCCCTCGTTCTATATTGTCTTAGTCGATGAGGGTCGCGAGATTGGCTATTACAAGTTAAACGATAACTTCTACAATATAAATGCTATTTCTGAAATTCAAGTGCACAAGTCTAGAAAGATTCCTGCAGACACTTGCCGTATTGTTATGTCTAACTTATTTCATACATTCACACAGGACGATGAAGATAAGGTTATTGAGTATGAATACAGTCCATTAGATGCTTTTAATTCAATCTTTAGACCAGGTGAGATTTACAGAACTGAGCAGGAGAAGCGCTTAAGCCAACAACCTCTTAACAAAGTAAAACTAACTCCAGGAACTCGTATTCATGTCCGAATGGGATATGGAGCAAACGCAGCAACATTACCAGTCGTATTTAACGGTAAAATCACAGAGGTCAATGCTGGTGACGTGATGGAGATCGTTTGTCAGGGCGATGGCATTGAGCTTGCTCAGCCAATCTTAGAGGATCTAGATGCAGATGAAGTAGAAAATGCAGACAAATTGTTTAGCGGTGTCTTAGATCTTTTCAATAATGCTTCAACACCTAAGGAAATATTAACATCCCTATTAACTATTAAGGGAAGCTTTTGGAGAAAGACGCTCCGTCAAATTACTGAAGGAATGGTACAGGATCCTCAGCGTTATGGTTATGTGAACTTTGGAGATATAAATTACACAGAGGTCTTCAAAAACGGCGAAGCCGTTCAGAATATTTTTGAAGCAATTGGAAAGCCGATGTGGGGTGCACTGGAGGATGGTGTTGAATCAGATTTTAACACGAAAGAAGCACCTAAAATTTCGATTGAGCTTATGGGTAAAAGTTTCTGGGATGTACTTCACATTTGTGCCTCAGCAACACCGGATTTTATTGGAGCTATCGCTCCATTTGGAATGAGATCAACAGTATTCCATGGACATCCTAGATATTACTATGCCTTTGACTATGTCACAACAGAGTCTGGCAACGTTTATGAAAAGCGAAAGCCTTTCCAGCAGTATCATATTGTAACGTCTTATGCAGACATCATTACAAATAACATTAAAGCTGATTCGTCACGAATTAAGACAAATGCGATTGGTACCTTTAAAGCGGCTGGAAATACTGGCCTTTTAGGGACCCGTATTAACCAAACTCCACGAATGTTTGTAGACTGGGATATCTATCCTGAAAATCAAAAATCCATGATTTACGATACTCAGTTTTATGATAAAGGAATTCCGATGTCATTTGGAATAGGAAAAGCTATTCAATGGATAGATCGGATCTTTGATTATTTCAAAGGTGAGAATGAAGACAAAGCTTATGGCGTTATTCAAAATGGCTACCCAATTGCTAAGCGAATGACTGCCAATGCATTGAAGAATTCTATGAGAGACATGTATACTGGTGAAATTATTCTTATGGGATCACCTCCGTTAAAGCCTCATGACCGTTTATATATCATGGATATTTATGAACATATGTCTGGTCAAGTCTTAGTGGAAGCTGTAACTCATTCATTAACAATAGATACGGGATTAACATCTAGTGTGACTCCAGACTGTATTTCTGTAGTTGATGATCAGTATGAAAAAGGGACTCGAAATATCGTGTCTTATATTACCTCTGCAAGCATGCTGGCTCATGGAGGCCTTCTTGCTAAATCTGTCTATGCGAATAAAAGAGGTGGCTATAAACCATTAACAGCAATGGCCACATGGGGCGCAAAAAGGATGGTAGAAAACTCCGGGAAACTAGCGAGTAAAATAGAAGGAGCCGTAAGTAGCCATACAATAAGAGGAGCTAAGGCGGCAAAATTCGCTGCGAAGCATGCAAACAAAACAGCCGCAGCATTAGCTAAATTAGGGACAGGAACAGCAGCCGGCGGCCCTGCGGGTTTTGCTGTAGCCGCTGCATGGATAGTAGTAGAGGCTGGTGTCTCATTTATGGTAGGGACAATGTCAAGCATCATGATTCAAGAATTCATCAAGAATGCTCAGGTACTAACAATATTCCCTCTTCAGCATAATGGTAAGGTATTAACTGCAGGTTTAAAAGGATCAGTTGGTCTTGTCTATGGAGCACCTGATTATAACAAGCTTGGAACACTTGAAAAAGCATTCACTTACTTAGACACAGAAACAAATGATCTAGGTAAGGGCATGAATTTTGTCATTAACATTTTTGTTAATGAAGACATACAGAGTGCTGCTAGAAAATACGCAACAAGAGCTATTGATGGATCTAGTGATGAAGATGTTCAATTTGAAACGAATCTAGCTGACAAGCTAAAAGGAATAGCTGCAAGAGAATCCAATCGGATTTCTGGATATGAGAAACTTTTAATATCCCCCCGAATTCAGCTTAATGACGAAAATAAAGGAAAGAAATTCTCAAAAGCGTTTGAAGCTTATGGTTTGTCTGATTCAAGAATGCCTGAAACTCAATCAAGAATCACCGCAGAAAACACGTATATCAAAAACGACGTCGAGATTGAGAACATGATCGAGAAGGGATTCTTAAAATTAATTTGGGATGAGAGTGCTGGAAATACAGAGTATGACAAAAAGGTATTCTCGATTTCTGGAAATCAAACAGAGATTAAGGCTTATAAGAAAACCGAAGGCGGCAAATTGTCATATGATCTTCCATTCTTAAAAGACGAAGCTCTATCTATCATGAAGACAATTTTAGCAGAAGCAAAGAAAATGATGCCTACATTCGTACCAGAAAAGGAAGTAATTAATGAGAGCTACGTCATTGTTTCTTCTGCATTAATTGTAGGAGGAGATCCTAAAAAGAAATCCATGGCTAATACAGGATTTAGCTTTACACTTGAAGCAGGTGGTTTAGGGGAAAAAACGTTTCTTATTAAGGCAATCGAGAAAATGTACGAATATGGAGTAAAAGAATACTCAGAGGGAAGGTCCATTAATAAAGAGATATTTATCTACAATCATGTGAGCGGAAATAAATATCAGATTACGATACTTCCTCCTGATTTAGGGTGATCAATATGAACATTAAAGACTCTATTAGAAATAATGTTGTCTTTCCTACTGTAGAAAGTGGAGAGATGGCATTTCAAGAAATTGCTTTGGTACTTGATATAAATGAACCAAACAGTACATGCAAAATCCGATACAGAGACAAGAAAGGTAGGATGACGACAAAGCGTAATGTCCCAGTACAAATCAACAGTGGTGGACTCATTGATTGGTTTCCAGAAAAAGATAATTACGTCATCATCAATATTACAGCTGGGGAGCCGGTAATCATTGGTGAACCAAAGTTTAGCTCTGCTGCTAGTAATACAAGTAAAAATACAATTGAAAGTGATATATACAGTGACAATATGAGCGGAGAAACATCTGGGGGATATATCTTTTAAGAGGTGAGTATATGTCAAAAAGGGATAATCAAGTTTTAGTAAAACAAGAGTACGGGGATAAGTTTAAGCCACTTTTGCAACGAATTAAGGAAAGGGTAAAGAACTTAACTCGAGGCAAGGAAAAAGGTATCGTGCACGCGAAAACCAAAGCATCATTCATTTTGAGAGATAATGGTGACATTAACACTGTTGCTAGCAAGCTTGCTCAAAGTAAGTTAAGTAAAGGCGGAGCTTCAACAGATGTCTCCACTCAGAGTATTACTGTAACAAATACTAAAAAAATTACAGCCGACGAGATTATTATAAATAACCATAAACTCAATAACATGCTTTATGAATATACGGATTTAAAAATGGTCCAAAACAATGAGCAAAAACTGGTCACTGGATTGTCATTAGAAACAACAGTTCTAACAAAATCTTGGGAGCCTGACTTAGGGAAGTACGTGATGATTCGCAGGCCAGCTCGATTTGCTATGTTCTCTCCAGAATTAAATGTAGCTGATGTACCAAAGAGCCTATCTATTAATACTGACATCGAGAAAGAATTCAATGACATGGTCGATATTGAAAAAGCTGCAAATAAATTCAATGAATTCGCAGAAGGCGGGGAATAGATATGGATTTTAAGGTAAGCAACTCGGGGGATTTGGTTTTAGAGAAGAAAACAAGAAGCAGACAGTTAGAGCTAACATACCGAATATCAGAAGTACCAGGGCTTGACATTAGTTTTCATGTATTAAATGGAAAAGTCCCGATAGCAAATAAAGGTTTGAAGTTATCATTTGATGTTATGAAAGACAGTGATTTATCAAAGAATGCAAAAGTAATAAGGGATGTAGAAGAGAAAATACAGCTTATCAGAATTGCTTTAATCACTGAGCTCGGGGAGCTTGTAAATAAACCGGGTCTGGGATCTTTATTAAAGCTTTATAAGCATAAAGACATTCATTCTATATCTAATTTAAATAATATAAAAGAAACTGTTATGAATGTTGTTCAAAGTATACTAGAAAATCCTAAAGTAAAGGCAGTCCCTCAAAATGGAGCAGGAAACCTTTATTTTCATAATGTGTCAATTTACATCTACGAAAATAAAGTACAGATTTTTAAATTCTATATCTAGGTGGTGAGAGAGAATGAATATTAATGACATACATGCAAGAATCAAAAGCCGCTTCTTGTATTATTCAGAACATAAAATTACAGAAAACTCAGTGATGGATCTTTATTCACTTGCTGTTTCCGATGTAATGAACGAACTATATAAAGAAATCGAAAATAGTAAGATGCCTCATTTGTATACAAAATTAACTGATCAAAGTTTGGATGACCTGGGTTATCTTTTATCTACTCCTAGAGAAGTAGAAGAAAGTGATGTTCAATATTTATATAGATTAATGAATTGGAAATACAGTGCTGAATCAAGCAACGAAAAAGCTATTAATACAGCTCTACTAAACAGAACATACGCATCCTATGTTGAATACATTCCTAAGACTCATGGTAGCGGCACGGGGACAGTGTACATCATCCCAAAAACTTACGACAATCCTGAAGTGATTGAAAATGCGATTAGTGAATGTATTGACGTAATGGAAAGAGTGTCTTCTCCTTCTTTATATGTAGAGTACACAATACCTGGGCCTAAGCCCGTTATACTAAACATAGCTCTGGAGATAGCAGATAATGGTGACCCTGGGAGTATTAAGCGTTCACTTGAAAAGCAGATAAAAGAGTATGTAAATAACATTCCACCTGATAAATACATGTTACTAGGCCTAATCAACAAAATTGGTGTAAACGAGGACTATGTAGATTACTTCAATTTGCTACAGGTATTTATTGACGGCAAAGAGCAAGATGAAATCGAGATTTTACAAAATTTAGAAGATAAATATCTGCTTGAAGAAATCGTATGGAATGAATAAGAGGGAAGGGAGGGGCACTCTTTGAAAGCAGAACAAGCATTTGAATTGGCATTACGAAATTTTCCAAAATGGATGGATATTCGTAAACGAAAAAGAAAGTCTACAGGAGCCTTGTATCTCCGATCATTCACAGACGAATCGTTAGATGTAGAAGTAGCAATAGAGGAATTGAGAAAAAGCTTCTTCGCCTATAATTATATAGGCATTGAAGCTTCTATACTTGATTATTTAAGATATGTGAATATTGGTAAAGTGGACGTAGAGACACTGTCGATAACAGAGCCCAATCTTAAGCTTACAACAGACTACGCAGAGTTCATTGACAATTCGTCAAACTATGCTTTCTTTGAAGACGGTAAAATCTTCATTAGCTATAACTTGGATGTAGGAAAGATCAAATATGTCTTGAAAGACATGAAGTATGAGTCGCCGTTACATGTTTATGAAGTGTGGAACACTATTGACGAGTTTGCTTTGTTTTCTGGAATTGAAAGGTTCAAAGGAGAGCGTAATGCTGACTTACTTAGACGTGTATTCGCTGTCTATAAGAACATTCCGAACAGTACAAGGCAAGGGATAAAAAACGCTATCGTCAATGATATATCAAACCTAGCTGAAATCACACCGTTCGATATCGACATTTCCATTCTCAATAACAAAAACATTCATAAAGCTTCTGGCACAGGAGGGTCCGTCAGCGATGAAATCATTGCTGTTGATAAAGATGTTTACCGTGCTAAGGTTTGGGACCAAAGCTTATGGGATCATTCTTTCAAGGACCTTATTTATGGTGATAATAAATGGGATGAATCCATCCATATTAAACAAAACGGTACTGGACAAAAAGCTGATCTTGCAACAACGCTTCTAAGTGAACTGCAAAATGCAGAAGCTACGGATGTAGAGATTGATGTTTATAAGAAGTCGAGTGTAAAGGTTCAAAGTTACATTAAAGACAATCGCACTTCAGTTGATATTCCTTTGAATCTAACGAAATATAAAGACGAATTATCCCCAATCAGTGTTGAATATAAGGTAATAGCGGAAGATGCAAAGGAACTCACACAGAATGTATATATCGAGTCTTATTCTAAGCAGACTGGTGAATTCAATCTTAAATTAGACGATGTGGTCATTGATAGATACGACAAGAAATATACAGTCGTTGAAGGTGGAGTCCTGACGGATGGGGATGAGTATAAAATTACACTTTACCCAAAAAACGCGTACAGTCGTATGGGAATAGAGTTTATCAACTACAAAGATAAAAATGAGTCTTTTAATTATGCTGTTGAAAAGGATGGTTTTACTAAAAACGGCTCTTATATTGAGTCAGACAGAAGTGCTTTTTACGGTGATTTGAGTAATCATTTTTACGAAAGCAAGAATATGAAAAACGTACTTGGTGGCATCACATTAGCTGATGCCGCTATTCCTGGTGAGCTTTCAATCGACGTCTCAGAAATTGAAAACAAATATGTAAAATACGAAGTAAGTTGTGAGTTAACAGATATCACAACAGATCTTGAATATGTTACAGCATCTGGGTTCAAAGAAGTCAATAATGCTTGGGAAGGCACTGAAAATGACGGCACTTTTGTTATAGAAGGCATCTTTTCCGAGTTGACGTATCTTATCGAGGAAGGCAACATGACAATCGAAAAGATTATTGACGGTAAGAAAACGGTTAGTATCTCAAATGGGACAAAACAAGAGTCATATAGATTTGATAAACCAACTGAAGTAAAGATTACATTCAAAAAAATCCATAACTCTGGAAGAGCGACAATTAAGGCTATTAAATATTCTAGATACGACATCGAGGTGGGGTTAAGCAGTGGATCTTTAATTGTAACATCACAAGGAATTGCTATTCCAAGGTCGAACGGTTCCTCTCGATATTTAACGATAAAACCTAAAACATATACTGGATTTTCTCCAATTATTAAGTATGTTTATATTGGTTCTACACTTGCTCAGGTTAAATACGAGACAAGTGTCTTCACGGCAGGGCAAAATGCCTCTGTCAAAATCAAAAGTAATTGTATTGCTGAAATCACAAACCTTACAACAGGCGAGGTCATTTACGATTACAAGACTGATACGATTTACTCAAACGAAACATCAGAAGAAGTCTATATGGAGATTGACTCTTCTACTATAGAAGCGATTGAAGACAGCCGTCCAACGGTTGTAACGATGACTTTCAAAAATACAGAGGGAAAATATATTCGACTTGCACCAGGAGAAAGCATTACAGGGCTATGGATTAAAGGCAACATGCTGAAGCTTAATGAGCGTAAGTCTGTCAGCAGTATTCTGGCCAAAAATCAAGAAAGCATTTATCTGAGTAAGTTCTTTAAAAAGTTTATTGTGAAAAGTGCAGATAAAGAGCAGAGCGTAAGAATCTTGAGAAGTAGCTTAGACAGCAGAAGCAACCTTATTATGGTTAAAAATTTGCCAAATGATCTATCCTGCGTATTTGTCACTGATGAAACAAACAATAAGGAGATCATTGGTACAAGCTGTGAGAGCTTCGAATCCATTTACTTTATGCCTAAGAATATTAATGAGTATGTGATGTATGAGATGGAAAGAATGGTTTCCAAAGAAATTCGTAATATTTCACTAATCAATAATTTCTATCCCCAGCTAGATAACAATAGAATGGTGATTTTACGTCTGGATAAAGGTATTGAAAATGAAGGAATAGATATTATGTTTGAAGGAACGGATAATGTCTATTCAGTTGGTTTCAAGAAAGTAAAAATTATCGCTGATAAAAAAATACTGGCAAGCCAATTTTCAACAAGCGAGCTATCAATCAGCAGGAACTTTGTTTTAACGAACTATATGGAGCTACCGCCCATTATTAAAATTGAAGATAAAGAATGTGAAATTGCGGAGTTTATTGTAAAACCAGATAAAGATTATGAAGTGGTTCACGAGAAAAAGATGTCGGGACTAGAAAGCTACTATGTGAAGAATGACGGCTTTAACAAGCTTTACTATTCAAACATTGCATCAATTGTTTCTATTAAAGATATTAACGGAAAAACGATCAGCAAAGATTTCTACGATATTCTTCATGATGAAGGTATTATTTACTGGAAAGATCTAACCTTATCAGGCATGGTGTTTAGTGTTCAATACGAATACAATGATCCAAAATTCATTAAGGTAATAAATACTGATGTGTTATATAAGATTGTTGGATACACAGTCGATACTCTCGCCTTAGAGGGTACAATTACTTATCAAGGTATTTACGAAAATACATCATTATCTAAAGAAGAAAAATTAATTATCAGTGAAGCTAATTACTTATCAATCAGTAGTTCAAACCCTAAAATTAATGCTTCATTAGACAAAGGAGTTATTATATTAACTCAAAAAATCATTGATGATGATGTCTTGGTTAAACCAGGATACTTCTATTCAGGAAACAAAGAATGGTATTACTTTGTGTCCTCAGTCAAAAAAGAAGTTGGCGGTATGGCTAATATAGATTTTCATGAGGTAGAAAAAATCAACGGGGACTTGATTCTTAGTCAAGCTTCAGTCAACCATGTAACGAGCTCCAATATGCTTTCCAAAGATTTACGGAAGGTATTTAAATACAGAATTCAAGACAAAGAGGCTGGAGAAAGCACACTTAATGCAATTACAGCATGTGACTCTTATAATATCTGGCGACTGTTTAATTCAGATATCTATTTTACAGAGAGCGGTTTTAATGGAAAAGGTCTTTACATCAAAGGATATACCGATGAAAGCTATGCAACAATGGAAATTACACAAGCACTGTTTAGTAGTGCTATGATTTCCCTTTATGCGGATGATAAGCTAGAGTGCTTTATTGCTAAGCAGAATGGTCGTACATTCAATAAAAATATTTATTGTGATGAAATTATAGAGATGTCAAAAGAAGATGGTTTCAGAGTGTATCGTTTTAAAGAAGTGAATCCAAATGATCGATATTTCCTTATTGTAAAAGGAGAAGGAATAATTGATGACATTATGATCGGGAACGTAAGTAACGACTTGAAGAAAATTCATAAGAAAACGCTAAACAAGATATTCTTCGATATACCAGAAGAAATTGAAGAAAAGTACAAGCAAAGGCTCCTTTTTGATAAAAACTATAATACATTCAACAGAACAGAAATTGATGAAGAAGGTTACATTATCACTTCAACTGACTTGGAGTGGGGACTAACGAAGCTTGGAGAAATCAATGAAGGTTGGGATAAAGGCTTCCATTCAAACGTTACAGTTGTTAAGGATTCTTATATTAAGACGACCAATAAAACAGGGCTCTACTATACAAAGGTCTTTGAAATCGACAAGCTGTCTAATTTAGGTAATCTGTACGTAAAGATAAATGAAATGTGTTTAGATGTGATGAAGGACTTCTCTATTACAGTTCTTACTTCTTCTAACGAAAAAGAAGGATTCAGCACAGTTGGTATAGCTCGAAAAGACAACGTTATTAAAATCGACGGTCCAAAGATAAAGCGTTTTGTGAAAGTCGTTGTAGAAATTCCACCTCATAAGGTTATTGAAAACATCTCTCTGTTTGGAGAATACAAAGAAGGCTTAAGCAATATCCGTGTTAGAACCTATCCGTATGGAGACATGATCACTAAGATTTACGATGTGGGTTTCAGTAATAATTTCCAGTTCAAACGAGTTCTTGTAGAAGACATGACTGAAGGTGTTTCTGTTTATGTAAGAGGAATAAAACAGAACAACATTGAAAGCGTGACAACTGATTGGAAAAGGCTTCAGCTCGATTCAGAAGGCAATGTGATGAATTATCTTGTATTCGATGACTATGAGCTTTTTCAATTCAAGATTAATCTTGAGAAAGAATCAGCAGCTATCAAAATTAACGGATATGAATTAGAGGTGATTCGATGAGACCTGTGTTCGATTATCAATCGAGAATTCAGTATGATCAGGGAATTTATTTTTACGAAAAGGACATCGTAAAGCTAAATTACGTAATCAATGGTGACGTAGAAATTACTGCAGAGATTGATTATTTCTCTGCGGGTTTCGGATTCATGTTTGAGAAAACAAATAACACAGGGAATAGACAAGGTGAAGATTTATATTTAATTAAGCTAGGAAATAACAATTTCTCTGTTTACCGAAAGCAATACGATAAAGAAGAGCGTCTTGTATTTCAATCTTGCAACTATTCTCCAATAAAAGAAGGTAGTATTTTAAGGTTTGTCAAAAAAGGAAATGTGTTTGAAGTATTTCATGAAAATGAGCTGCTTGGCAGATTCGTAGCACCCTCTAACTTTTCTCGTTACAATTTATATGTGTACTCTAATGCGGGGAACAGGTTGAAGTACATTTCTGCTAACAACAATTCTCCAGATGTCTGGATTACAAATATCGAAAATACAAACGGTGGGCGAATTGAGTTTACCAAAGATCAAATTAAAATAGAAAACTGTAAGAAAGATTGTGAAGTCGAACAACATGATATCTTCCTGATGGCCGGGCAGTATTTCCTTGATTATATGGTAGAGGATGGATACGTTGAACCAGTTGTATTCTTGTCTAGCGATGAAAGGTTCGATGATCAGAAAAAAAACCTATTGAGTAAAAGTCTTTCTTTCATTTTAGAGAAAGATGATTACGTGACGCTTAAGTTTAAGAGCAGAGGTTGCATTATCAAAAACATTGCAATTAAAGAGGATAAAAAGAGTGCTTATGTCTCTACAGGTGAAATCAATAAGAATTCAACTGGCAGCTACTTTGACATACTTTTGGACCGCGTGAAAAAGGTAACTTGGAAGGCAACCATACATGGTATCCCTGAAACGGAAGGGGTATATGCAAAACACGCCTTATTTGAGACAAGTATAAAAAAATATTCGTTGAGCGCAGGTAGTGTGTTAATTGGTTCAGAGCTGAATTATGAATTTGACGTTTTTGCAATGACAGTCAAAATCACACAGAATGGCTCAGCTGTAAGCATTATAAATATTGAAGCAGACAAAGACGAGGAAAGAATTCGTGTCTTTAGAAATTTGGATGCAACTGTATCTGAATTGAGTGTTGTGAATCTTGAAGATCAAGATGTAAACATTATTCTTCAAGAGACTTATAAAACATTTATACCTTCCTCTATCAAGAGCCCTGTGCTTTGCGTTAATGAAGAAGAAATACCCCTAGATTTATCTAGCAGTTTCAGGGAGACAAGAGTAAACGGAGTCCCTCAATATGTATTTACGAACTGGGAGAGAGAATATTTCTATCCTGGTGAAGATTTTGTTTTAAAAAATATTTTCAGAAAAGATATTGGTAGCATTATAGTCTATGGAATCAAAGGGAAGATAAATTGGGAGAACATTTACAAGATTGATAAAGGAATTAATGATGTGGATAGCTTCGCTCAGAAGAACACCTTAATTCACCCAAACTTTTACGAGATCGACAAAGATAATCATATTATCAATATTGATGAAAACATATTAGAGGACTATACGTTGTTTATCGTTGATTATCTTAAAGATAGTAGCTACTGTGTAAACTTCAATAAGGAAATCAATATGTATGAAGTGGATGTCAGCATATCTGACGAGAAGGCGTATTTGATATATGACTACAATGAAGGCGAATTCTTAGGAACTTCCAGCCAATATCATAGTACGAATATCAACCCAAACACAAGTCAATACATCATCTTGAGGGAGGGAATCTAATGATTATTTATCCAGCACAGCATAAAATCATAGGGGAGAATGAGCTCTCCCTCGGTGATATTCAACTGGCATACATTGATGCAAACAATATTCAAAAGGAATACAAAGTCATAAACGTGAATCATAAATCTGCTGTTGAGCGATTGGAGAGTGTTTATCCGTATGAAGGTTTTGACAGGCCAGATCCGTATCTTTTTGATAAAAACAAAAATTTAGTCTCAGTAGCTCCTGATATGATGCGAACAGAGAGCGGATATGCATTCTTCCCTGCAGAGGCAGTTGAGTTTTCCCCTGAACTATTCGATTTTAGAGTCTCTGTTAAGAAGCATTTCTTCTATGAATCCAATCGTCCAGTTGACATTAAAGTAGGTGTTATCGAAAAAGATAGAGTTTATGCTGAGAGTCTAATTAAGATCTTCGGCGATGCCTATCGTAAAAACTTAATCACATCTAATTTTAAGGTGAATAGTGGGGACATTAAGATTGAATCTTTAACGAACTTGTCTATTGAAGAGTGTGACCTTGTCTTTATTGAGTCTAACAACACAAAGACTTATTGGGACTCAGAAGAAATTATCGACTTCAATGAGATTCTTGATGATCACACGAATATATGGTTGTGTATTGGCGATTCAAATGCTCTAGGTGTTGCAGAAAGTTATTATGAATTTAGTAATGATTTTACTTTGATCGGTAATACAATTTATGGGGAAAATCGCTTTAAAGATATCAAGCTCGACTCGTGTATCAACGAGAACGAAATCCAAAAGGCCTTTCCTGACTTTGAATATATAGAAAACGTTTATTTGTATGATGTACCAGTAGCAATTCTTCATAAGAAAGACAAGGGATTCCTATTTGTTTCTCACAAAAGCGCTGTGTTGAACGCTGAAAAAAACTACAAACTCATATATGAAATCCTAAACTACGTTTACACGCAAGGCTACTCTCGCACAAAATGGATTTCAGGTTGGATTACTGACAATCCAGTTGATTACATTCCTAGAAGAGAATCGATTTTCGGGAGAAATCATGAACAATACCTAATTGACGAGTTGCTGGGTTCACGTCTTCATGATGGTGATACAGTAACTATAGTGAATATTAAAATTGTTCAAGACGATAAGGTTTCTTTAAAGGGAATCGGTACAAGCAATGAAATTTTCTTTGAGAAAATTGGTGGTGAAAAGGACCCCGAAAAATCAACAGGACAACGTTCTTACTATACTACTAGACGGACTGTTATCCTTTACACAGAAAACGCTGTGAATAGATTAGAGACCCCGCTAAAATTTTCTATTAAGGCTACTTCTAAAGGTGACTATATTCATATTGATGAATTCAAAAGCACATCTTTAGAGACAAATATTACTGAAAAAACGGTCTTGAGAATTCCGGATACATTTGCAACTTACTGCATTGTGCTCAAAGAGAATATTTTTACGATTAAACGTCTTGACCATCTAAACGAGAGCGATGGTTACGTAATATTAGTTTTTGAACTAAGGAAAAAATCCTCTATTAAATCTCATGATGTTCGAGTCCCTGGTGGTGGACTCCCAGAAAAATCAGAGGGCAATTACAACTTATTTGATGTTGGTCATGTAAAGGGTAGACCTTATCGAAGAGGTGGAACAATGGTCATAGAGTTACCGAAGAGGCTGCAAGAATTTGAATCCTACATTCGAAATGCAGTTGAAAGGCATATTGTTTCGGGTGAGCATTATATCTTAGTTTATAAAGAACAGGAGGCTTAATTATGCTGAAACCGATTAATTTTAAGAACAGCATTCGTGGTGAAAATATTCAAGATAACTTCGAATTCCTAGAGCAACGTTTAAGATCAGAAGCACTGTCTGTGGGCGGCAGGGGAATCATTGAAGGAATGGATATCGTCGTCGTTGATAATAGTAAGATACAGATCACCCCAGGGAGATATATCGATACGACAGGCGAAGAAGTATTGTTTCCTGGTGGTGAATATAGAGTAAAACGGTTTGAACCAGTTGAGAGAGAAGCGAAGGGACTAAAGGTAAATGCATTAGGACAAGCCTCCCTTCCAAGTCGTCCTTACTCGACCCACTTTAGTGGCTACTTCACAACTGGACAGTACGATTTTCTGTATCCTACAAAAGAATTAACATTCACAAGTACTGCAGCAGGAACTAATATCAAGGCTGTAAAGATTGAAAATGAGGTGGTCACATTTGATGCTGGAATGTGGGCCGGTCGCGAGATTAACGCTAAATATCTTTATGCAAGAAATAGAATGGATACGGTCATTATCAATAAAAATAGTGGAGCTGTTGTAGTAACTGGAACCATGTCTCCATCTATGTCCCATGCTGATCTCATTGATTACAAGGAGTACATTATTATTGGAACATTGGAGATTTCTATTAACACAGAGATAGAAATTAAAGTTCACTATAATGAGCGAGAAGAGCGTCCAATTTATGTAGATAGCGACAATAACTTATTCTTAAATGGGACGGAGTATAGAAGAATATTTTTTGTAATTCCAGATATGCCAAAAATATATGACGTTTATATTGATTACATCAATGGCAATATATATTCGTATATTTATCAAGATGGAGTACTAGGTTGGGTAAAAGTGAATGGTCCAAGTACAGGTGTTCAAAAAGAAATTAAGATTTTTACGCCGGATAGTAGTGATTTCCCTTCTGATTTACAAACATTCAAATTTGATGCGGAAGGTGATCTAAAATATCATTACATTCCTGGACTTAATCAGATTGAAATTATTATTGATAATGCTTCGTTAATGAGCGATCAATATGATGAGATCATTAAAGACACGGAAGACATAAATAATGGAATAGGCTTTAAGTTAAAAGATCCACTAGACAAGCCTGCTTATGTAGAGGTTCGAGTTACCCATAATACAGACGAAGCTAATGCAAACAAATCGTATCAGCGATCAGCTACGTTTGCAAAAGAAAATATAGCTTATGTAGGCTCTTCAACAGACCTGTTGTATGAATCTGCAGTTCCTTACGATGCTGGAGAATATCAACTTGAAGTTTTTTATAAAGGGCAAAAAGTTTACAGAGATCTGGACTATATTGAAGCAGATGTAAATGGCGATATGTTATTGTCAGGTCTTGCTACCCATTTCAAATTTGTTTATGAGCTTGAAGAAGGAACCGAGGTAGTTAGCAGAGTCACAAAGAACGTTTACAGTTATGATCATATTTCAAAAGTAATAGAGAATTCATATGGTTCAATTAAAGATATAATTGATCAAGTAAATGAATTTACTAATTATCTAGAATTATCCATGAATGAGGTGGATGATCGCTTGTTTCACCTTGAGTCAGCGGGAGAAGTAGTTCAAAAAGAATTATCTAAAATGAGCGAGTTTGTTACAAAAAAAGACGTGATTAATAAAGACAAGATTGATTCAGCCATTGTCTCTAACACAATGAGAGAATCGTTTGAGAATGCATACCCATGTGAAGCCATTATTAATTTAGACGACTTAAAACTGACGGATTTATTCTTCGTGTTTAAGCTTAATATGGGTAATACCAATATTCTAATTAAAGACTTAGATTATACATTACAGGAAAGTGGAAATGACATTGTTCTAATACTCCATGAATCTGTCGTGGACACAACTGCAACAATCTTAGTGAAAGGCGTTAAATTCGGTATTTAACGAATAGGTGAGGGGCATGAGTAAGATTTCATGGTTTATTAAAGAAAATGATGTTTATTCAGAAAAAAAAGAGCATCATGCAGGTACTTTTAGAAAAGATGAGAAAATTGTTATTAATATGCAGGCATGGAACAATAGATGGGGTGTAAAAGATGCGGAAGATATCATTAGTCCCGTTTTATCTTTTAGGTTTGACTCATTTGAAGATAACGCACTTCTTCGTTTATGTAAGGTGATTGTAAATCAATCACTTGAGCTTCCAGTAACGGTTAAAGATAATAGTGCTGTTGTTGTGATTGGGGAGACTATCATTGGCCGATCAAATGATGGGGATGAGAACTCCTACGAAAACAAAAACAATTTCATAGATATTCGGTTAGAAATTGACATTAGAGATAAAGATTTAAAGGAAAATGATTTAAAGAAAATGTATTTCGAACTGCATCCTTTATCTTAATTAATTACACACACAAGCTTTGATAGTAGCCTGTGTGTTTGTCTTTATATTGAAGTAATAAAGCTTTTAGAATAAAAAAAGGAGTGAAAATAATGACGGTAATCAAGTTTACGGACGACAATAAGCCAAATTACATCCTTAAGCCGGGCATTAATTCAACTGTTTCTCATGTGTTCGACGCTGTTGTTAAATATGCTGCAAAAGAAAAATTACCAAAATCGGCTAATCGTGATGCTTTAATCTTTACTACAGATACACATGAGTTCTTCAGAGGAAATGGTAATGGACTAGATCTTATCCCGTTCAATAGTGTTCTATTATTTGAATCATTTGATAAGTTTCCTTCAATCGGAATTGATACAAAGATTTATGTAGATAAACAAAGTTCAATAATGTTCTATTGGAATGGAATTGAGTACCAGACAATAGGTGGTGGAGCTGGTGGAGAAATTATTATTAGCCCAAATGACAAACGGATTGGAGACTTAGAAGCATTAGAGACTACTGATAAAACAACAATTGTTGCAGCCATTAATGAAGTGTTCAATGCCTTAGCAGTTATAGATGTTGATAGTATTCTTAACAATATTAATGGCATGGAAACCGACATTAACGACATCAAAAGCAGTTTAACCAATATTGATTTAACAACTGTTTCAGAGTTACAGGCTAAAGTTGGATCTTTGGATTCTTTAACAACTGCTGAAAAAACGTCCATCGTTGGAGCAATTAATGAATTAAAGACCCTGATTTCAGCAATAGGCGGTGGATCAGGAGAGGTTGACCTATCAGAAATTATTGCTATAATCGGTACCTTGACTACACTATCTACTACAAATAAATCAGATCTGGTATCTGCAATTAACGAAGTATTTTCTGTGTCTGATAGCAATTCTACATCCATTTCTAACTTGCTGAATTCCATTAACAATTTAGAAGTGAAGGGTACAGCAGTTGATGGACAAATAAAAGTTATCGACCATGATGTAACTATTTTGCAAAGTACGATGACTGAATTGAATGCTGCTATTGATCAAATTAATGCTATCATAGGGTCACTGTCTTCATTAGCTACTCAAGACAAGGCGACAATCGTGGCAGCAATTAATGAAGCGATCATTCAGATCAACTCATTAAAAGATAGCTCTTCAACATTAAGAGGGGAAATAAGCAGCTTAACAGATCTTGTTCAATCTTTACTAAACGGAGTTGTTCCAAATTTGCAAGATCGTCTTTCTACACTTGAACAGAAAGTAGCAATATTGGAGAAATCCCATGAAAATCCTGGGACTGGCGAACCAGAACCACCAGAAAAAAGAGAAATTTTATGGACATTTGATTTTAAACTTCCTGTTGGCGTAGCAACTTATGAGCTAGCTGATGATTCCAAATGGAGTTCCTCAGGCAATGCAATTGATTTAATGAAAGATTTAGTCGGTGAAGTTCAGAATGTATTCTTATATTCTCTAGGAAGTGACGCATCCCCAACTGAGCCTACATTAGTTCCATTTGTAGGAACTGAAGGGACAGCTCCAACTAGTCATGGAGTATGGGAATCTTATACAGGTGAGGAAGTTGTCCTTGAGGTAGCTTCAATGGTTTCTTGGAACTTCCGCTTAGTGAAATATGCATAATAGTAATGGGTGAGATTAATACTCACCCATTGCTTTATCTTATAGGAGGCGTGACCATTGAAGCTAAGAAAAAAGATTTATGCTACATTTATCTTAATGATTGTAGCGGGTACAGTTAGCTTTAGGAGTGTCAATGAAGCAATTGGTCATCTCCCAAAGATCTTAGGAGTTGATCCATACGTAATCTTCATTGGTCTGGTCTATTTGATTCTCACTATTGGAATCATGGAGTATTTTGTACTTTTTCGTATTAGTCATTTTAATGAAGAAATAAAAGAGATCAAGGGCAATGGATTCGTATGTAAACGTAACATTTATAATTTTACTAAGAAAGACGAGTTAGGTGAAATTATCGAGGATGTTAATACGGTTCTTCATGAGTTAAATAAACAGACTCTGAAGCTTGCAACCAAAAATAAACTCTATATGTCCTTGGTTAATGATGAATCAATCTTCACCTATCGATTTAAGCCATGTGGGACAATTACTTTTGCCAATAATACATTCGCAAATACTTTTAACTATCATTACAAGGACATGTTAGGAAAAGATATTTTTGACTTTGTTGAAAGATCTGGACTAAATTCGGAAGAACTAAAGAGAAGTATTGCTCTATTAAATCCTTCAACTACCTCTTCCAATTTGATTTACGACACGCCTCGTATCTTGAATGAGGAAAACCCTAAATGGATTGCATGGACTATCTCTGCTGCTTTTGACGATAGAGGTTTAATAAAAGAATACCAAGTAGTAGGAATCAACATGCATAAGGTTTCAGGACTTTTAGAAAAAGAACATGGTACAGATAATCATAAGAGCACGATATTATTAAGTCCTGAAGGGAAAATCGATTACATGTTTAGCTCGTTCGATTTTAGCCATGTAATTGGAGAAGACTTTATGGATTTTATACATGAAAAGGATAAAAAGATTGTAGCGAAAACAATCAATAGTTTATTATTTTATCGAAAAAAATCTGTAGTGAATGTTCGAGTTAATTTCAAAGAAATATTTGTTCATATGCAGATGGCAATAGACTATTCCGTAGGTAAAGATGACAAGATTCGTAACATCGTTATTAACGCGATTGATATGACTGAAATACAAGGGGCGCAGGAAAAAGTAGTAGGGGCTGTAAGTGATATGCACAAGATTTTAGAGAAAAATAAATATTAATTTAACCCTGCTTAGAAAGAGAGCGTGAACTGAAATTATGGATATCAGTACTTTATTAACTCTTGCTCTAGAGAATGGCCTTTTTCCAGCCTTATTTGTGTTTGCTTTTTGGTACATTATTAGTGAGCATAAGGAACGTGAAAAAAGTCAGAGAGAACTTTATACGCTACTCGCTGAAGATGTAGAAAACATAAATGATGCGATCTCAGGTATTGAAGAAACAACTAAACGTGTTGATACAAATGCATCTGTCATAAGTCAAGACGTCAAAGAGTTGAAATATATGGTCTCGTCTTTAGAGACAACAATTAAAAATAGAATAAAAGAATAGGCTTAAGTGCGATACTTAAGCCTTTTTCTATATGTAGATAAATGATTCAAAAAGTAATACTTATTAAGAAGGACAAATAACACTGGAGGTATGTTCGATGGAAAGCTTAGGTACGAATAGAGGCGTACGTAAAGTCAGTGAGAAAATCACTGAACAGGGGCGTACACTTATTATTACAGAGACTAACAATGACAAGTTGAACTGGGGTTTAATCCCTGATGGAACCCTTCACGTAGATCCTGTAACTGGAGCAATGTCAGTTAAGCTTTTCGGTGAGTCTACTTGGGTCCCAGTAATGATTGGTGGAAGTGGAGCCTTAGAGATCGCGAAAGACGCAATCTTAAAATACGAAGTGTTTACTATTACAAATGCAGACAACCAGGACGGTACGTTTAGCTATACAAACACTAAGGGTGAGGAGCGCACAGGCTACATTGATCCTGCTGACGGATGGATGGTCTTTGACCTAGAAGAAGGAACGTATGTTTTAAACAGAAACAAGCTTGAAATTATTGTGGATGATGTTATGCATCGTTCTGTCGTTAGTGGAGGAATAAGAGAAATTGACGAAGAGCGCTTTGCTATGGTTCCTGTTAAAACTGGCTCGGAAGTTACTGTTAAATTTATTCAAAACTTCGATGCAGGTTCATTATACCCCCGTCTATTCATCTCCGAAACAGAACCAATTGCTAAAGAATATGGAGACCTTTGGATGGATTTATCAGAAGTTATCCAATAAGAAAGGAGAATAAGCCATGGCAAAAGTTTACGACTTAGGTGAATCTGTATTAAGCAAAGAGCTGTTGAATAAAATCAATGGCAAGCTTGATGAAACAAAAGCTAATTATGATTTTAGAAAAACATCAGTAGAGATTACAGAAGACGATTTGACGCCAGAGCTTCGCTTGAAGATTCAGTCGGGTGGAGGCGGAACAGTTACTGATCCAGAAGGCAATGTGATTGCTTATGACGACACGGCACTTAGGGGTCGTATCGTAACATTAGAGACAGGAAAAATGGACAAGACAGAGATGGTTAACTACTTCAGAAAAGATGAGACTATCCATGAAGCCAATATTAGTCCTGACTATAAGGATAAAGTATCACATCAAATCACGAGTGTAAATAAAGCCGTATCCGATCTTGCTACTAGCAAGGCCGACACAGCTGAATTAGTAAAGTATCGTCCAAAATCAGAGAAGATCAGTGAAATCGATTTAAGCAAAACGCTCTACGATAAGATCTTATCTGGCGGTGGTGGTAGTGGAGGAGGGGTCTCGCTAGAAGTAGTTCAGACAATGATTGGCGATTTAGACACAAAGAAAGTTGATAAATCTCAGCTTAACTTAGTTCGAAAAATAGCTGATCCAATTACTATGACAGATGTAGACGCAGCCTTACAGAATGCTCTTGATTCTGCTGTGATAGCTGCTTCAGGTATGCTAAATAAAGCAGATAAGTCTGAGCTAATACTTTACCGAAAAATAGCTAATCCGATTACGTTAACTGATATGGATAGCGACTTAGCTAGCCAATTATCCATTGCCTTGAATGCAGCAAACGATATTGAATCTTTCGTAGTTGAATATCTATCTGGAGCTAAAAATGAAATTATTACAGATATCAATAATGCGTATGGCCAACAGGACCAATTAATCTTTGACTTCCAATGGGAAATCACAATGGATTATTATCCTGGCAATGAAGGACACTATACTGTTTTCTGGGCATTAAACGTACTGTATCAACAACTGAAAGAGCTTTATGGGAAAGCTTCTATTACAGGTGGTACTGGTTCAGTAGTTGGCCGAGTCCCTATTCTTGAAGGGAAGATGAATACGGCTGAAAACAATATAACTGCGCTACAAGGAAGAATGTCTACAGCTGAAAGCGACATCGATGTACTAGAAAAAACTATTTCTTCAGAACAGAGCGGATCAACTGCATTGCGATCAAGGGTAACGAAAGCTGAAGGTAAAATTAAAACACTTGAGGATCAGGTCGTTTCCCTCGAGACAGAAGTTTCAAGTTTACAAGAATCTGTTGAAACGCTGAAATCAATAATCGCAGCTCTTCATCCTGATATTGCTGCATCATTATAAGACTAAAGAGGTGAGAGAATATGGCAATTTTAAAATGGTGGAACGGAGAAGAGTGGCTGAACGTTTCGTACGAAAGACTGGATCGCAGACTCAATCTTGCTGACTTAACGGATGTCGCTAAAGCTCGTGAAAATCTAGAGTTAGTTGGCAATGTCGATACTCACCATCATGATGAACGGTATTATACTAAAGAAGAATTAAAAGATCCAAGCAAGGCACCTGATATTATTATCCAGCCAGAAGTAATTGAACAGAACCCCCTGAATCGTTTTGTGACAGACGAGCAGATTGATTATTGGAACCATAAAATCGATCACGCAACTGTTTCTACCTCACAGCCTGTTGTGGACAAAAAAGGCGGAGATCTGTACAATGGTTTTATATGGTACAATCCAAGTGATGACAACACGAGAATTTTTATTGATGGTGAATTCCGTGATGTGGGTGCCGGCAAAGTAAGCTTTGGATACGGCTCCTTTGTAGGAAACGGAAACGAAGCAATAGTTGCGCATGGATTAGGAATATCTCCTATTGGCATTAGCGCGTTGCCAACATCAAACCCAAATGGCTTCTTAGGAGAGACATGGGTTAGGGCTGATAATAAAAATATCTACGTTGGGAACACAGGAAGCTATACGGGCCAATTCCGTTTTTCGATTGTATACACAACTTAAAGACAGGCATGAGGGGGAAAATAAGTGGCGCAAATATTCGCTAATAGACCGAAGGTATTACCAACTTCAGCAAGTATCTTAGTTACAGAAAACTGTAACTTAGCATGTACTTACTGCTTTGAGGTACACAACACAAAAGTAATGACTATTGAGACAGCAAGAAAGACATTAGATTTTCTTTGTCTTAATGCAGTTGAATCAGGTGTAGGTCGTTTTGACGCAATGATTTTCGGTGGAGAACCACTATTAAATCCAGATGTTGTGGAAGAAATTTTTAGTTACGGTGTTGAACTCAGTCAAAAACATAACGTAACATTTACATCAAATATCATTACTAACTGTACGGTAATGAATGATAGAATTAAGAATATGCTTATTAAGTGGAGAGATCCTGCTAACTTAACTGTTCAGCTTTCTGTTGACGGTAAAGAAGAAGTTCAAAACAGATACCGTATCACTAAGACAGGCGGCGGCTCATTCCATTTAGTAGAAAAGAATATTCCTATTTTCAAAGAAATCTTTGCAGATGATCCTCGTAGATTATCTATTCATGGTTGTGTTAACAGAGAGACTGTAGGTTCATTATATGAAAGTTTCCATTTCTTTAAATACAATTGGGGCTTTAAAAATATCTGGTTCTTACCAGTTATAGAAGAAAAATGGCGCTTAGATGACGTTGTTGCATATGACGAGCAAAACAAGCTTATCTTTGAAGATATATTAAAGACAATAAAAGAGACAGGCGATGTATCACCTGTTTATGAGTATGCTCCAATGGACCGTTGTATGGATAGACAAATCCGCCCAAGTGCTCCTTGTGGCGCGGGTAAAAACTTCGTAACAGTAACTTGTAATGGCGAGATATATCCATGTCACCAAATTTATTTCCATGACCCAGACAAGGAAACATTAATTGGTAACGTGTACACAGGATTAGATGAGCCAGCTCGTACAATGTATGTTGACTATACTCAAGAAAACTTATCTTGTCCCTCTACTTGTGAAAATGTTCACTGTTTCCGCTGTTTAGCTGTAAACTGGATTGAGAACGGAAATATTTTCTCTCAAGTACGTGGTTACTACTGCTACCTATCAAGCACAGACAAGAAATATCAAGACATGCTTCGTAAGGAAGTTGAGGGATTAGGCTTAATGGGTGTTTCTTCTGAAGCGGCTGGCTATAGAAATAGCGGTGAGTTTGCTGTTGATATGGATACTTATGCTGGCACAAACAATACAGAAGATTGCTGTGGAGACGGCGCTTACGAGTGTGGTTGTGGAAGCAAAGAACAAGAACATAAGGATGATCTTGACCTTATCTTAGCTGACGCTACTTGCTTATGTAATGCAAGAGAATCAGCAAGCAGCAATGCAATCGGTGGATGCGATATCGTAGCAAGCCGTGCTAATGCAATGCCTGGCAATAATCCAAACAACCCAGATTGCTTATGTGATTCACGTAGCTCATATCAACCTTACAGCTTTGAAGATTCAAATAAGGTAATGGAAGATACATTCGGTCAACGTATCGATGTAGCTCCTGGCGAAGTTCAAGAGATCCGTGATATCTTGAAAGACAACAAGGAAGACAAGGGAAGCATTGTGGAAGATCAAGTGATTGAAAAAATTGATATCGATGAAATTCCTGAAGGTGCTGATATCATTCCTGAACCTGATGTGAAAGAGAGTCCTAAGAAAAAGCGTGGCCGTCCAAGAAAGGTTGCGGCTGAAGAAGTAGGTAAAGCTATCACAGAATCAGTAAAAGAAGTAAAAGAAGATATCGTAGAAGTGAAGGAAATCTATGGCGCTGTATCTTCTGATATTGCAAAAGTCATGGCTGAAGACGAAGAGCCTCCAGCAAATGAAACAATGGAAGAGCGCTGGAAACGGTACATGAAAGAAGCAGAAGAGAATACATTCGGTCAAGAACAAGAGGTTGATGAAAATGCTCTTGCTCAATATCAAAATGGTCCGTATCGCTTTATAACTGGAGAGCCAGTAGAAGATCACCTATTGATTGAAGTACGAATTGACAAGAAAAAGAAAATCCATAAGAAGTATGAAAACATCTTAGATAAGACTGTCGAAGTGGATATTCAAAAGTACGAAGGAGATCTTCCCGTCGGATATTACGAAGTACTTGATTATGATTTCCTTGCTCAATACAGACCAGAGCAACCTCAGTTGCAAGAAGAGTTTTATGAAGACTATGAAGACGAAGCGGCACCTCAAGATGAATTCCAAGAAGTTGTCTCACTAGCTTTAACAGCTATCCTAGAAAAGCTAGTTAGCATCGAAAGCAGAATGGACACAATCGAAAGTTCATTAGAAGAGGTGAGAGATGAATGAGCAGCATTAAACAAACAAGAGAGCGTATGGTAGTCCAGAAGCGTGGCTTACCTATTGGTGCTAATACAACTTCTAACACCCTTAGAGATCTTAAAGGCATGCTTGACAGTATGTATAATGTTCGTGCGAATCCTAAGTCTGCTATCGGAGGAGAGTATGCCTCAACTGTCGGTCAGGACCACAATAAAGAGGTTCCTCCAACAGCAAACTCCGGCGTGTCTTCTATAGGAAAGATAATCCCAAACTATACAGAATTCCAAGGTTCTATTAAAAAGTCCCCAAATGCTATGTCAATTGGAGATTACAATAGAGCATTAGATAGCATGTCGAACTGTACGTGTGATGCCAGGATGTCAGCTGGATGTACCTGCGTATCTGTTAACGATGGAATTGTTTGTAACTGTAACGCGCGGACATCTTATACTTGCGACTGCGTGTCTCGTTCAGGTGGTAAGTATGACAGCTCTTGTACATGTAACAGCGTATATGTTGGCTGTAGCTGTGAGGCACGTACTTCACAATTTATTTGTAGTTGTAACACACGATGCAGCTGTAACGCTGTACGAGAATTTAGTTAAGGGGAGATACAATGTTAGAACGATACGTCATTCACACAACAAAAATTTGCAATATGAATTGTACTTATTGCTACGAACAGGATAAGACAAGTACTTATACATGGGACGAAATCAAAGGTGTCTTAGACGGAATTGTCGCTAACAGTGTAGAGAAAAAATGTAGTATCGAATTCTTAGGAGGAGAGCCACTAATTGGTTTCTCTCATATTAAAGATACTGTAGCCTACATGGACGCGCAGGAAGACTTTGAAGTAGATCATTACATGATCACAACAAACGGTACAATTTTTAATGATGATATTTATCAATGGTTAAAAGATAACCCTAAAGTATTCGTTACGATCAGCATTGATGGTGGTCGTGTTGCAAACATGCTTCGTATTTATAAGACAACGGAGAAGGCGACATTAGAGGATGTTGTTAAAACTAGTAAGTTCTTGCTTGAAGCATTTGGACCACGTCGTATTTTTGCTCATATGGTAACTCATCCATGGAATGTTTACCTTGTAGCAAAAAGTATCCAGTATATCTACGACGTTGGATTTAGAGACATCACAATCGGAATCATCGAGTCTACTGGTGATATCACACAAGAGTATGCAGACCGACTTATTCAAGAAATGCATAAGGTATCAAACCTAGTGAAAAAAGGTGAATACCCAGACCTTGTCATTGACATGTTTGATAACTTTAGAAAAGAAGCGGCTGGAAAGAAATATATTAAAGATCCTGAAACAGGAAAAGTCCTAGCAGAGACATATAGCCGTTCAGAGCATGATTTAACTCACGTAACATCAGATGATTACACAGTTGTTCAAACTGATTCTCCTCGTCGAGAAGTAATCTACCAGCTTCGTGAGCAGGTTTATATAAACCATCAACATAATCTGAAGGAGGTTTAGCATGAGAAGAGCCTCCCTTGAAGAAATTAAGAATCTATGGTTAAACAAACAATGGAAAGACGATGATGACTTTCATCTTTATATAAGCAGCCCGTTTTGTCGTGTTGCTTGCAGTTATTGTGTCTATAAAGGAAAGCTAATCAACTTCCGTAATGAAGATGATGTAAAGCAATTCAATAATTACTACTACAATTTCCTACCAAATTTAATAGATGAATTTGCTGAGGTAATCAAATCTCGCAAACTAGATTCTGTTTATTTTGGTGGAGGTACTCCTAACCTAATGAGTGCTGAACTGATGCGTGAAATCTTTGATCGCATCCCAGGATTCAAAGATATTCCTATAAAAGGGATTGACTTGAATCCAGCTTACATTACAAAAGAACAGATTGACGTTATGCATGAATATGGTTTCACACTGTTCTGTTGGGGAGTCCAGTCCTTCAATAAAGACTCTGTTAAGCATCATAAGCGCTCCTACGTTTCGTATGAGCGATTCAAAGAGATTGTGGAGTACACAAAGACAAAAGGCATTTATCAGTCCGCTGATTTGATCTGCTACCTTCACAAATACAATACAGAAGATGTCCAAATTTATTTGGATGACTTGCAGAAATGTATGGATCTTGACTTAGACTTTGCAACGATGGCAGCTGACTTCCATACAGTTGCAAGTGATCAAAACCTTGGTGACTTATTTGTTGAAGCATCAAAAGATTTCGTGCGTAACAGTGAAAACTATAATCTTGAACTTGATTTGATTAATGGTGCTGAGATTAGTCCCCGTAAGCCCATTACTCGTGCCATCCGTAAAGGTATTACAGGAAAGCAATTCTTAACAGAGATTCTGTCTTACTTCGGTAGTAATGATTTCCCAGAAGCAATTAGCAACATCTTAGCTTTAGGTGACGATACATCTATGTATGAGATCATGTCTTATTGGCCGAGGGAGCTATTCTATATTACGAAAAGACTTAATAACGAACCAGCTTTTTATGTGATATATGAGAACATCCAAAGTATTAATAATATTGAAAGCTATCAAGAGCCGGCTAAGCCAGCTCGTAAGGCTGGACCAGCTCCAAGTAATATGGCGAACTTGAGAAAAATGCTTAATCTTAATATATGAGAGGAGAACTAATATGCTATTGAAACTTGTTTTGAAAAATGGATCGGAATTAATTGCTGCAGAGGTTCGTGAAAACATTGAGAGCTCGTTTAACCATGCACCAGTTCATTCTTTGAACATGCACCTCAAACCGATATCAAACGGTGGGAAGCTTGGCGTGGATGAATTGATGACTCTATTCGGCGATCCAGCTAATACACAAGAAATGACAGTATACAAACGCGATCATGCGTTAGGAGAAGACGGCTTAGAGAAGTTTAGCGAATGGGAGCTACATGAAGTAATTACTGGCTTCACTATTCTAAAAGGTGTATTTAAAGACTTTTACTCTAAACAGTTAGACGTCATCTTAACAAAAGGGTAAAAAAATGGGACGTTTAAATACGTCCCTTTTTATTTATATGTTTTTAAAAAGCAGTAATAGATATGTAGAACAAAAGAGGTGAGAAGATGAGCGTAAAGAATCGAAGTTTTAATGTTGGTCGACAATCAGAGCAGCTGATGAATGAAGAACTGTTTCGATTATTCGAATCAATCAGACCTTTGCTTTTAGACGCTTTGGATGGCAAAGATGGGCCAGAATCGGAAACTCAAGGCTCCCTATGGCTAGACCAAGCTAAAAACGAATTAAAGACTTTTAATAAGGAAAGAAATCAATGGGACACCATCTTTAATGATAAGTTCCGCATTACTGGAGAGTTATTAGACGAGATTACTCCAGCAAATCCAGTTAAAGGTCAACTATGGATTAATCAAGGAATGCTTTGGTACTTCACAGGTCAAACTTGGCAATCTGTAAAAGCTTTCGATCCTTCTGAATCAGAAGTGTATTATTCAAGCTTTGAGGATTTTTTGTTGCTTAGCCCTATGCAAGAGCAATCAAATAAAGTCGTTGATAAAGATGACGAGGGTAACGACATTAGTCTAGTAGCCAAATCTCAATATTTAACACCAAGTTTAAAGACAGGGCGTTTCTATATTGATCATATTCATAAAGTTGATTACGAGGCAATGAACCAAGTTGCTCTTCAGTATCCATCTAGCATTACGGAGGAATCTACCCCTTCTTGGGTGCACGTTAACCCAGGGCGATTAACAGAGATTCGTAAACGATTTATTCGTATCCATAAGGATTTGAGTAGCATTGACATTCAAACAGAGCGCACAGAGTTCTATGGCTATAAAAGGAACTCTCCTTTCGGTCATTTACTTCGTCCAGTCGTAAATAATAACGAGACAAGAGGAGATTATTATGTCCGCCCTGAAGGCATTATGCTTACGTTCAACGCAATAGAGAAATTTGATTACATCTTGGCCATTACTTACGAATTTTCATGGATTAAGACGTATGGTATACTTCGAAAATCAAACTCTAGGGAAGATGAGAAAGATTTTTATGTAGGAGACTTCTCCGGACCAGTCAACGTCTTTCTGGAAGGCTATGACTTGGAGAATGACTTGTTCTATCACAATGCTGAATCAAAAACCATTAATATCGATCGTGAGCAATTGGAAAACGACATTGAAGTTTCTATTATGAAGACATTTAAGAACGAATACGGGGTTATCCAAAAGCGTAGCTTCTCTGGTGAAGGAATTATACGTATGCGTAAAGACTTTACGAATCCTTTAGTAATCGTCAATGGTATGGCTCATCATAAAGCTCATGGCGGTATCTCAATTGATAATGAAGTTGTTTTAGTTAAGAATGCTCGTAAAGGAATGACATATTCAATCATTGAGTTAGAGTACGATGATGAGAAACTACTCCATGAAGCCGGAATTGTAAATCAAGAAGATGAGAATGGTCATGCATTTATTCATATCCAAGACTTCCCTTATGCAATTCCAGATACGCATGGCATTATCCTGTTCGTAGATGGCCTTCTTGTTAAAAAAGAAGAAATTATTAGGGACTACGCTAATAATAGAATCACTGTTAACGGCTTAGCTGTAGGGCAGGAATTTGTCCTGCTTCATGATAAAGACCATATGCTTTTATTTGAAGAGTCGACTGGCCGAGCTATTGGTACTGGAAAATTTGATGAATCTTTATTGTTTATGAATGGTTATCTTCTGTGTAATGATACAGCTATTGTATCTCTTGAGCCCGAAGAGGACTTTTATGACATAGCAGTGTATGGAGAAATTAAACAGTTTGTCAGCACAGTAGATGGTGTTACGTCAAGAATATATAAAGAGTGGAATAACTTCACTAAGGAATGGGTTGAATGCAGCCAGATGATTGCGTCACAGTTAGATGGTATTTGCTTCAGCTATGAGAACGCCATTACAGCGGTTATTATTAATATTCCTCACACAGATGAAGATGAGTTCGATTGTTATGCATATAATTTTGCACACACCATCGAGAATCCGCTTGTGATTAAGAGTAAGCAATGGACTGAGGAGGAAGGTACATTCATTCCTGTAGAAGAATTCTTTGTCCCTGGCACTAATACACTTCAGGTCTATCTGAATGGTGTAAGGCTACATTCCAATCGTGAACATCCAACAATACCTGGATACAAAGAATCCGATTTAGGTGATGGTTTCTACTTACCAGTTCCATATGAGGGATTGATTACGTATGTACTAGAACGTCCAGAAAAAGGCGCAACGAGAGCTTGCGATAGAATTTTACTGACGAAAGAGCATGTTATGAATATCCCTAATGTCTATAGGTGCCCAATTCCTTTATACCCTGGATGGGTAACGATCTACGTAAATGGGATTCGAATGCCGCATGAAAGTTACTTTATTCTTGATAATTATACTATCAAATTCAAAGATAACCTGACAAAGCTGATTGGCCACGAATCGAATTTCCCTACTCGAACAGAGATAAAGGGTAACGATCCGTCTGAGACAGTTGAGCTACCATTTATTAAAGAAGATCTCATCTTAATAGAAGTAAGACAGAAATACGACAAGCAAGAAAAGACGTACACTAACTACAAACCAGACAATCAAGAAATCAATGTGATGGAACACAACATTCCGCCAAATATTCTTGAGGCAAACGATGAGATTTTAATTTACATCAATGGATTGTTTACTGGATATAAGCACAATGTTGATTACCGAAAAGATAGAGCAAAAGGTGTTATTACGTTACTCAATGATAGTTACTCTCGTTTGATTAACTATGACCCACTTTATAAATTCTTAGAAACAGATCCTAAGAAGATGGCCAAGTGGGAACTTAAGTATGGTCGACCATATATACCAAAAATCAAGAATGTTGTTACATTAGAATGGAGATGATCAAATGAGCAGTTCAGAAGTTTTCACGAAGGTATCTCTAAGTCTGCTACCAACCGAAGACATTCGCAATTACTTATTGCTTAAACATGACTTCATTGACTTAGAAAGCTTAAATGTTTCACATCCAGAGCTTCTAGCCATTAGTACTGGGGATCGTGAAACAATCAAGAATGCTTTGAATCTAGGTGGCATCCCAGCATCTCAGTATCTTACGGTTACTGAAGGAAGCTCTATTGAAAGCAAGTTTAGTGTTTCTAGAGAAGAAGTTATGCATATTCGTGATGAATTATATCAATTAAAAGCTGAACTTGGCCGCAAAAAGCTAATTACAAATTACAATGACTATGCGGGCTTCCATGAAACGTTTGACACAACTGATGTTATTTACGAGGAAGCGCCAATTGGTAAAATTATTGATGTTGCTGATACAAATCGAAAAGTTATTGTAGACGAAGACACGTTCAAAAAATTCTCTGTTAATGACTATATTGTCTTCACCTACGAAAATCCTGCTCGAGAGCCTCATGTAGCTCGTGTTGAGAGCATGTCACATGATGATTTAACAATTCACTTCCGACCTGGTGCTGTTGAAAAACCCGCTCCAGGTACAGCAAAGATCTTTAAATCTCTTGGTCGTTATCACCGTGGATCTTACGCGTTTATAAAAGAAAGCCATGTGAAAATGAGTGAGCCAAGGCACTCTACTTTGGACGATGATACGTATATTCTTCGTAAACAATTAGTATCAAACAAAGAGGGGATCGGTTACACATTCAAAATCAACGACATGATGTTTGATGAAAAAGATTCTGGTTACTTCTGTGAACTAAAAATAAAAGCTTTACAGATGGGCTCACCGGATCCTTTAACGGCGTACTTAATTTATGAAAAAGACATTGATTTATTTAAAGGTGTAGATCATGCTGATTTCCCAAATATTTGTCTAGCGGAATCTAAACCAGCTACCGTTAGTGGGCAGGGTGTATCTCAAATTATGACTTTTGACTTTAAACTAGACGATGATACTTATCCTATCGTTGAGAAGAAACGTCTTTGTGTCGTTATCATGAGTAAAGGTGTTGTTAATGAAGACAACTATTATGAGGTTACATTCTTAACGAATAAGGTTAACGGAGAGTTCTTTGATCTTCAAAAGAACAACACAGTTTATAAATACATGCATATACGTCCTGCTACAGCTCCTGCGCTGATTACTGATGAGAACATGAATAAAGCAGACTTATTCTATAACTACGTGGTCCGTGCAATTGAGACAGACAAAATTGTTCCTTATACATCTGGTGTTTATACGAAGAAACTAAGGGTTGACGAACCAATTAAAGCCGCTAGAGCAAGACTAACACTGCGGATTAACAGAGAAGGAATGTTTAAATCTGAGACTGCTGGGGGTATCGATGAAGACAGAATTCTTATCTTAGAGGATCGACTTGCAACCGAAATGAATCGGTACAAGATGGAAAATGTCGCTGGCATTGGAGCGAGAGATAAAGATTTGGTTATTATTGGTAATAACATTGGCCGATATATGACCCAATCCCGTGACGACGTTCAGGTGACAGGCGGCATGTTCTTAAAAGGCGGAGAGCCAATCTATCGCATGGGGTATAAAATTTACTTACGCTCACGCAAAGTTACTAAAGCACCACTTACATTTGAAGACGTGATCGAGGCAGAGTCTTACCATGAGCTTGAGCTAACAGCAGTAATGACTGACCGTAAGAAGCGAAACCGCAACATTTCTGATCGATTAGTATTTGAAGCTGATTTAAATGGAACGGAGTTAGAGGAATACAATGACTTTGAGCTTCAAATTGTCTGGGATACTGGTCATACTGTTCTATCGGCAAATGACATTTACGCAGAAGAGCTACATGGAGCAATTCAAGATCTGACGTTCACATTAGAAAAAGAATTTTAAGCCCTTCCTTCTAGAAGGGCTTTTTCAATTTGCAGATTAAAATCGTTATTACTTGTGGTCTGGTAAGTAATATAACTATGAAGGAGGAGAATGAGTTATGGAATTATTTAATGACTATATAGAGAAAGCTAAAGAGATGGAGCCTACCTTTGAAGACAAAATCGTAGCGCAAAAAGGCATAATGCGATCAGAGTCATTCAATGAGAACTTTGAATACATTGAACGCATGCTTAACAAGCTTTATGAAAAAACAAGAATCCTTCAGAATATCTCCGAATACACTCGTACGTTTCTTAAAACACAAGTGGTTGGTCAAAAAGAAGAGTTGTACGAGCTTTTAAAAGAAGCAGAAACCACGAGAGATTCTATTAAAAGAGATGGCTACAAGAAGCGTACCCTGCTATTCACTGAAGATCTGACTGCTAAAAAAATAGATCGTGACGGCATCGAAATCGCACCAACTTCGGTTTCTAATGGTGCTATTACGTTGCTAGGTAAAGAAGAAGAGTTTGTTCCAATTAAAGAAGTTAAGGTTGATCGTGAGATAGCTCTTACGCAATCTAATAATAAAAACATTTTAGAGGGTGAGCCAGTAAGAAATTTCTACCTACTTGATGGTCCTGCCCCTCATGGCGTAGCGGAAACCTATAAGCTTGAGTTTGAAAAAGAAAGTTATGTCACCCAAATTGACATCCAAAACGTAAACTCAGATATCAAAGTAGTGGAACTGATTGATAAAACCAATAAGAAAATTCAGGTAACTAAGCAAGCCGCTACTGGTTTTAAAAGGCAGCTAGTTTCTTCTGTTGAAGTAACAATAGTAGACACAAGCTACAGGCAAGTAACTTATGAATACGACGCGACAAGAATGAGTAGCGACTTCTGGCATAAGGTTGCACAGAAAGAGTATGCAAAAGAAATGGGCTTAAGCAACTCATTCGATTTGGAGAAAGAATCGGGATTGAGACAATACAAAGAAGACTATCAGACATACTTGAATAGCGTTTCTGCGTGGGAAGCTGAGAGGAGTGCAGTTGACCACAGAAATGCGCAGATGCAATCTGCTTATGAAAGTGCCTACAGTGCATGGGCGATTAATAATCCTGGAGCTTACGATAGATCCTAAAAAACGAGGTGAATAAAATGGCAAACTCTATATCTAATGCACTAAAAGCTGCAGCAAATGCAATTAAGAGTAAGAGCAGTAGTAGCAATATTAGTAGTAGTGTAACAACCAGTTCAAGTGGTGTTAAAGTCATCCAACAGTCAAATGGAACAACGAGATACTATACTGCAGCCGATCATTCAAAAGAACATGTTAACACAAGCACGGGTACGTCTATTGATCAAAATGTTCTTCAACAAGCTATTAATAATGGAGCGGCATATAAGAATACCGTCACAGGAATCAACACCTACGATGGCTCAACAGTTACCTATGAGGGATATGTATATAATGGTGTAACCTACACAGCTAATGGAGAACGTATTGTAAATGGTGGAAGAGGAAATCAGGGTGGATTGATTCCTGGTAAGGACGAAATTGAACGTAACATAAAAAACGAAACTACCACTGTTTGGTATTATCAATCACCGCCACCATCATCGTCGTCATCGAGTACAGACAATCATTATTATCCAGAACCGAGCCATCTTTACTATTATCCGGGACCAAGCTCGCCTGTATATGAATCGTTCACAGTACCAAAACCAACATTCAACTCTGACTTGCAGAGTGCTCATAAATTTGTTTACTTTTTTGGACTAGATAAATTAGAAGTCAAATCAGTTGTTCAGGAAAAGAACAGTATTCGGATTCTAAAGGATATCGATGTGACATCAGCGGAATGGATCGAACTTGATGTAGATGATTATATTCCAGAGAAAGCATCCATTGAATATTACATCATTGATGGCGAAAAAGAGGTACCTATACTTCCGAACAATCGAAAAGAAATGAAGAACGAAAAATTGTTTCCCAATATTAGTACATTGTTTGAAGTGAAAGAAGATATCTATGTGATTAGAAAAGACGGAGAGGTTGTGTCATCTAAGCTTAATGAAGTAAAAAATAATCGTGACGCAACTTACTCTATCACTTATAGCGTGGAAAATCAGAACAGGTATAAGCCCACAAACGATGAAGTGAAAATTAAAGTAATCCTAAGAACTTATGACGATACATCGGATGCACCATTTATTAAAAACATTGATGTAAAAATCTTTGGAGGGGAGGGTACTTTATGGCAGGAGAACACTTAAGCAATCAAAAAAAGTATCGCATCGAGGAGTTAGTACTTAATGGAAAACAAGAACGAGCAGATCGGATTTTTAACAGCGATGTTTATTCTCCTATCTTTCAGAACCAATTCTATCACCCTGAAGCTGAGCCAGATTTAGAAGGTGTGAATGATGATCTTTCAGATATTCTCAATGATTTATTTATCTTAGAAGGCGAGTTTGTCGTCTTAGCGGAGAGCTATAAAAGTTTACTGGAGGAGTCTATTCTAAAAATAGATACTTCCAAAAGAGAAGCAATTGCAGCACGAGAGAAAATAATGGATATGAATATGATCTGCAATGAAGACAACGGATTTTTCCAAGTAAGAACATTGACTAATGATGACTTTATAGAAAAAGACGTTATAAATAATGATAATGTGATTACAGCCTGGCCAAATGGCTTCACCACTGTTGACTGCAAGATCATTGACATCGTCGGAAACGGAATAGAAGGAAATCATTATGTTTTCACTAATGATGAATTTATTGCAGATAAAAACTTCACGGGAAATCGCGCAGCTGTAACAGATGACAATATCACGACAATCTATGAATATCAAAAGATCAACGCTGACCAGAATGAACCGTATGTATTTACCGACCTAAATTTTGACGGAACGGAAGCTTACTGTACAATCACTCTTGAAGCAAATGAACCAATTACATCTATTAAAATTTTGTCCCCAGACAATGAACTTGTAATAAGGGAAGTACAAGTGTCTGTGGATAACGATGAGTACCTCACTATAATGGATGAGGCTCTGAAGCTTAATAAGAGAGAGAACATATACTTGAAATCAAAATACATTTATGAGTCCGGTATTATTGCTTTCCCTTTGTCCACGTATATTAAGATATCCCTTTCTTCAGATGGCTATACTGGCGAAAAGATAGCGTTTTTACATGAACATTTAGAATAGAGGTGGCGAGTTTGAATTTTAGAGATAATATTTACGGTGAAGTTAAAACAAAAAAGGCTGTCAGCACGATAAGAAGCATCTCAAGCGGGAGACGCCATGTCATTAAGATAAGCAATATTGCAGCAGAGAAAACAAATTACTTGTCAAAAAGGGCAAAGACAAAGAATTTAATTTCGGCTCCCACAGATCGCATTGCGATATTTGCCAATGAGTATATACCGAACCACTTCACAAACGAGGAGTGGATTAAATACAGCTTACTAATCAACGGAAAGTCTTACGACATCGTTCCACTGAACAGCAATAAACCAGGTGTTAAGATTATCAAGTATTCAAAATTTAAAGATGGTGAATCGCATGCTATCATTTTAGAAGAACCTATTAAAGAAGCTTATCTGACGATCACTATCATTACACCGGACCCAAACGAGACACCATATCTTTCTAATCTTAAAGTTGTTTCAGGAAAGGGCGTATAATGATGGAAAATCAATCAATCATCAATTATAAAGACGTCTTGTTAAAGACAGCTTACTACAAAGACATAGCTATTAAAGAGATGGCTAAATATGGCCAGCCAATCACAAACGAGAATATCAACGAGCGGCTCAAAAACATTGATCGCTATTTGGCTATTTTTACGCATACAACAAGAAAGCCAGAGAAGAAATTTGACGCCCAGCTCTTTACAAAAGAAATGAGTGAGATTCATCAGGATCTTCAATTTTTGTATGAACTTCTTTATGATTTGGCTATAGAAGAATTTGTGGACATTAAATCCTTTGCTGAATGTCATTTAAGAGAGGTTGAAAGAAAGACTAGGGAATATAAGGCACGAGTTGATATCGAAACGAATTCCTCTTTCATTGGAAGAACGATTTTTTATGCAGATGGTCCATTCCCATGGTTCACAAATGACCATTACATGTTCACTGATCTTGGGGAAGTTCAAATTAAACCTGGCTCTAAGGTTGCGTTCCTGGCGAGCGGCCACAATTTATCTAATAAAAATATTATGATTGGCCTAAGTATAGGCAATGAAGTTACCTACATCCAGCCTTACAATTATCAGCATGATACGTTCACAACAAATGGGAGTTCAATGGTTAATTCTTACGAAGTAAACATCAACAAGGAAGTCCTACTCAAGAATACGTTTGAATTGACACCAGAAAAGATGGAGGTTAATTCGAAACATTCATATATTACTTATTCTGGTCGCAATAAGATTTTAACTACTCAGGATAAAGAAAGGCAGCACGTTTCTCAAAATGATAATTACTCATTTTTTGTCACAGGAAGCTGGGAAGTATCTTTCTATATTAAGGGCGGCACGTATGCTAAGTTCGAATTTTCTAAGGTTGTTGCCAATAAAAATTTTGATGGCATAGAAATTCGCGACTTAAATAAAGTTCAAAAGATCCGCATGAAAGATGAGGCTGACTTTGGGTTCTCCGTTAAAACAGATGGTGAGATATATGCCGAGCAAAAGATGTGTTATGTACAAGACGACAAATTGATTCATGTTGGCGGTAGCTTATCAAATGACTTTTTGATTGAAGAATTCACCTCGACTGAGCCCAAGATGTATCATGCGTTCTTACGAGTTTTTTCAGATACAGAAGAATATCCAAGGATCGATAGTATTGCAATAAAAGAATTGATTGAATCGGATGTGATTATGAATGATCTATTATAATTTTCCATATAGAGGACCATTTGAATATGATAAGTTCATTATTTCTATTCTGCAGTATTGTAACGAAGTAGAGAATATACGAGAGACAATTGATAAAGATGAAAAGGGCTTTATAGCCAATTGTAAAGTAATAGATGATGAGTTAGATGCAATCAGAAAGGAAAATCATGTAGAGCGACTGCTTGGCATTATTGAAATGATAATTTAGGAGGGGTATCATGGCTATACCGGTTATCGGCTCCAATGAGCTGAATGAAAAAATGTTACAGGCAGACAAAGCAATCAATACTATCAAAGATCGTATTGATCTTATTCAAAGTGACATTGTAAAAAAAATGGTTGTAATTCGTAATGAGCAGCAATATACGAATGAGCTGTCTTATGAGATTGCAGACCTTATAATGAGTAGCCAATACAATGCTGAGAGAAGTAAGATCATTTTTAGTGGAATTAGCGGTATGGATGGAGAATATGAGAAATATGGTACGACAATTCATCCAAAATTTCTTCGTACACCACGGAACCTGTTCAACGTCATTACATCTTCAGGTCCTTTATTTAGAGGAAACGTGTCAGTATACATTAATGATGTAATTTCTACTGAAGCAAAGCATATTTTGATGCATGATCATTGCACGGGTAAAGGTATTTACTTTGAAGAGCTCAATGAAGATACAGTCAATATGTATATTGAAATTGACCGTTCTAATTTACTAGGCGACACTCATGTTAATGTAATTGAAGTGAATCCATATTTAGCAGGTTCCTTCGATATCGAAACAATTCAGATTAAAGAAATGTACTCTCCTGATTTGGTTGTATTGAATGCGAATGATTTACAGCGTATTGGCCGCAGTAGAATCATTCTGGATAAAAAGTACGAATTGTTTTCCATTGCCTTTACGTTCAAGTTGAGATTTAAAAACAACATCGATAAATATCCGTTTGGTATTCAGTCATTGCAATTCTTAAATGCAGAGTTTAAAAATGATTCTTACATCATTGCGCCAGTCACAAAGAAAGAAAACATTGAATTTATTGGGACAGGTGTTACAATTCGCTCTGTAGCGGGAATTGAAGATTCAACTATGATTAAAAAAGACATAACTATCTACTTTGATTATGATAATGGAATACTTAAAAATGAAATAGAACTGTCAGAGGACGATATTATTTATCCAATTTCTCGAAATGTAAAAACTGTATATGCTCATATTCCTATCACTACTTCGTTGTTTAATATTGAATTTAATCAGGTTAAGACAAGACTCTAGAATTAATTGACATTCAAAAGCTTCTAACTTATCATTAAGATAAGATTTAAGACAAAGTTTGTTCTAGTAAAGTATTGTTATGAATAATCTAATGGTTGAGATTCTTTCAAATCCATTATAGAAATAAGAGACTATTTCACTTATAAATGATATAAGCAAAGTAATCATTATTAGGTAAAACTGATAAATGTATTTCAAGAAGCCTTATGACGAAAGTCAAGGTAGTACGATTACTTCCACATAATAGAAAAAAATAACAACATAACAATCTGTGATGTCAAAGGCGATATCGTAAATGACTTTGTTTTAAAACGTAAGTGAGTTTAGTGATTTAGTGCGTACAATAAGAATTTGAAGACAAAGTCGTGGTTGAAGTGTAAAGGTAAAAGTGAGGAAAGAATAAGGATTGAGTCAAGAATCTGCCAATCAACTCGAAGCAGAAAAGGAAGCATATCAAGCTAGACTTAAAGAATGGTCATTTATTGAAGAGCTTGTTATGTTATATCAATCACAATTTGAAAAAAATGCTTCGTACGAAGCAACCTTGAGGGCACAAGAAGCGATTAATGAATTAATTATAAAGTTCAATCCGTTATTCAAGAAATATATTATTCTATTAAAAACGGGGCAAATTAATTTCAAAGATCAAGAGATGAAACAGTTTGTTTATTCATTTTTAGATGACAACAAATTAAAAGCAGAATTAAAGAAACACAAACAAAAGTCAGAGGTAAAAAAAGAAATCTACGATCGATTCAACTTTATCAAGGAAACTTATGGTTTTCTTGATGAAGAGGAAATTTTAATTGATTTACAAGTTATCTTTATGACAGTAGCGAGACGTTATCAGCAAATGGGACGTAGTTTCTGTGGCTATTTATATAATTGTTTCCGATATGAAGTATATCGCCATATCAAAAAATTCTTAAAAAATCCAATTAATATACCTTATCGTCATACACAATTCGAAGACTATATGAAGTTTATTGAAGAGCCTTCGTTTGAAGAAAACTATGAGGATCACTTTTATGAATCCAATTTAGGAATCCCAGATTTAAATTGGATTCAAGGGGAAACTTGCAGTGACAATTTTAAAGGGCTCAGTATTCAAGAGCGAAAAATTGTTGTTAAGTATTACTTAGAAGATTGGAATGACAGACAGATATCTGAAGAGTTTGGCATTCATATTAATACGGTCAATCAAAAACGCAGATGCGCAACAATGAAGATAGCGAAAGAGCTAGGCTTAGAAGTAAGTGAAATTAAACGAAATCGTAAGTCTGGGAAGAAGGCAACAATTCTTGTAGCCAATAAATAGGTATCAACTTTTAGAATCAATTGCAAGACACTTGAATTCTTCAATGTTATATATTTTTATTGAACTTGGTTCCAAAAGAAACGTGCACACTCTATTCGACGCACCACACCATTTGGATTTTGAGGTGTTATCTACGCTCGGATTTTATAAGACAAATTGATATTTTAAATTAAAAACACACTAAGATGAATGGACTCATGGGAAGTTCAGCAGATTTAGTGTGTTTTTTATTTTGAGGATGAAAGGTGATTATGATCCTTTATGTAGGAAATAGCATCATTGTCATTTAGATTTTATTTTCATTTGAACAATCATTAGACTCTGGATTGTTGCTTTTAATAATAGCTGAGGTGAAGAAATAAATGGGAAAACTATGTATGTATTGTATGGAGGAATACAGGAACGATGATATCATCGTTCCTTATAAAATTAATGAGGTTGGGTTATATCAAGATTGCCCTAAACGTACTTGCGATGGCAAGATATACACTATCGATGACAGCATTATTCCTACGATCACGATATTAAATTCTAAAGGTTATCATACTTACAGTTCTTGTGCAGGGCATCATTTAGAACATAGTACTGAATGTTATATAGAGTTCACAAATGAAGTTAAATCCATTCCTGTACTGCCAGTAGGCTTTAAATTACGCAAAAAAACGATAGAAGGAAAGACCCGTTTGGCCATCTACTGCAAGCCGAATTCAGAAGATCCTATTGATCAATTCACTGAGCTATTGGATTTTGCCCAAATTCTATATGAATGGGCCATTGAGTTAGATTTCAATTTTTCAGGGCTAAATATCGCTGTTATCGACTTAGGTTCAGAATATATCTTCTCTCCACTTGTTGAATCAGCATTTCTAAATGTAGGTAAAACCGATGCAAAAGAGAAGATGGAGAAGCAGAATAAAGAAAAGCTAAAGCATACTTCTAATAAGTCTAATGGGCCAGATACAGGAGAGCTAAGATTAACAGAGGTTACTAAAGCTAAAAGAAAACACTGCAATTCTTCTGCAATCGCAAAGAGTGAGAGCAAAAAGGAAAGTAAAAATAAGTCAGGTTATCCAAAGAAAAATAAAGACTAATATGTAATACTCTGTTGAGTCCAGTAATTAAACTTATAGAACTATATAAGGAGTTGATAACGTTGGCACAAACAATTCTTCACAAACGTGGACTAAAAGCATCACTGCCTGAGCTTCTGGAGTCAGAGATTGCTTTTACTAAAGACACACGAGAAGTGTTTATTGGTACAAATGAAGGCAATAAACGCTTATTAACAGAAGACAATAACCACAAAATTGTTGTCTTTGTTGTGTCTGGAGATGTCGCCGAAGGCGTACAAGATCCACATATCGTTCTTCCTTATGATGTAGAAGTTCTAGACGTCAAAGCATATGTTGCGACTCAGCCAGGGGCGGATCTGCAGTTCCAATTGGAGTACTCAATTGATTATACCAATTGGAGCCCGTTGACAGTGGATCCTATTCAAATAAATTCAGGTTCATTCGGAAACAACGGTGGACACGAACTAAGTGTGAGAGACCTATTAGCTGAGACTATGCTGCGAATTAATGTGATTGCGAGCTCGGTCGAGGCTCGAAATTTAACAGTCAACATTAAAACTATAAGAAAGTAGGAGATTAGATTATGGCAAATGCACCTATTGTTTCTTGGTACGAAGGCACTAACGAAACATCAAAAGAAGTAACAGGCGTAGTTAACTATGGCGTAGTAGACGCAGATAGTGCTTCTCCGGTTAAAACATTCTACATCTGGAACAACCGCGGTGGGAAAGAAGACTGCTCTAAAATGGAGGAAGTTGTATTTACGACTCGTGACCGTCAAGGCGGTACTGGAGATACTCCTGGGTCTGTCGTTGAAGCAGTTCGAGATAACTGGTTCCAAACTCGATGCGACAGCTTAAACGAAAATGACTTTATTCCAGTTGGTAAAGGCGGAGTCGAAAACGAATCTGGTGTTCATGCATTGGGTACATTAGGTTCTACTTATCACGCTGATGCTAAAACAGCAGTTGCTTGGGCTGCTCAAACTGTTGTGAGTTTAAATACTGCTATCGCTCCTGCTACAGACAATGGATTCATTTACATTGTAACAAAGGCAGGAACTACCTCAACAACGGAACCAACATGGTTAACTGAAGAGGGAGCAGTTATCATGGATGGTAACGTTGAGTTTACAGCGGTTGAAAAAATTAAGACTCCTGGAACTCAAGAGATTCTTGGTCTTAAAAATAACGTAGCAGCTAACGGCAGCGATGCAGACGATGCCGCTGGTAACTTCGTTAAGATCTCTGTATTCGCAGAGGTGCCAATTACAGCCTCAGCAGGTAAAAATGAATTACTAAAACGTGTAAGTTACCGTTACGTATAATCATTATGGCAACTCAATAACTTTCCTAAAAGATTGTGTATAGTGGTTATCGCTATACACAATTTCTTTATTAGTGAACCTTTATATGGAGGTGAACAGATGCCTACTTCAAAATATATAGACACAGCAAGCTTTTATTGGAAGTTAGACGAAGAATCAGGAACTATCATTATAGATAGTACTGCCAATAAGGCAGATGGATACACAACTGGATCGCCAGCTATTGTAGATGGACAATGGGGAAAAGCAAGAAGCATAAAAAGTACAACAGATCGCATTCAAAAAAGAAATGCTGTTGTGTCAAACGCCAATATTACAATTATGGGATGGTACAAAATTAATCCGACAACAAGAGGCACAGCTGTATATCAAAACTATGTTGGCGGATTAACAAGCATGAGTGCTAATGGGATGGCATTAGGAATCTCAACAGATGGCTACTATTCATTAAATCATTACGGCACAACTGGTCATACAAATTCAAAGACGAATGTCCCAGTCGTAAATGATTGGGCTCATCTCGCTTTTACAAAAGAAGGTACAAGCTATAAGCTCTTTATCAATGGAGTACTCAAGCTTACTTTGACTGCAGGGCATAACATCGGAACAACATTCTCCACATCCTATGAGAACGCATCAACTGCGTTTGGAGTAGTAGACTTTTTAGTTGATGAGATTATTCTATGGGAACAAACCTTAACAGATGATCAAGTCTATGAAATATATAGTGGCTATGTGATCTCTAACAAACATCTATTTAAAGTAGGATCAATCATAAAAGCCTATATAAACGAAGAGTGGATCTCTGTAGGAGGAGAACCTGTAACACCAGCAATGTTTGAGGTTCTAAGGGCATCCAATTTGAACTTTACGGAGAGAATGGAAAAAGATTTAAGCGCCTATCCAATGGTCAACGTCGATCATTTATTCGTGAATGAGCCTGGAAGATTCTTCAGACAGTCTATTGACTTGAAAAACACGAATTATATTACGGGTGTAAAGGTCTCACATAAATAAGAGACCTAATACAGAAAAAGGGGAGGAACATTAAATGTTTGAAAAGAGTCTGGACTTTAAAGCCATTAACATACCTTACAACTGGAATGTTGACTATTGGGATGGAACACATCTATCTGAGTATGACGAACAGACAAGAATTAAAAACGATTTCTATGAGATTAATAAAGATAGCATTGCGAGATTTGGACTGTTTGGCTGCGGTAGCAAGTATTTCTATGAAGACTCAGACGGATCATTTAACTTGAAAGGTAAGAGAGTGGAGATTTTCTACGAGGTAGATGGAAGACAATATCGAGTAGGCTCCCATCAAAAAGATCCGATTACTTACAAGAGAGCATATGCTGACTACAACAATGTCCAAGGGCCTCAGCGCTCAAATATTGAATCCATTCATTTTGGATATAAGACACGAATTGAAAATGGTGACATAAAGCTGTTCTATCAATCTGTTGTTGCACTTCCAGCCTTTACTAGCGTATTTATTGAAGTCAAGCTTTCTGCTAACAAGGATCTTAATGGAGATCTTGTATTTAAAGTTAAAGGGAAAGAGGTTGAGCGATACAGAGCCCCTTTAAAAGCAGGAAAAGCAGGTCAGATCAACTGGACAGTTAAGTACTGACCAGATAAAGAACAGGAAGATTTTCTTGAATAAAAAAGAAATAATACTCTCGTCAATATTAAGAACTGAACAGATTGTTACATCTCCGGCCATATCAGATAATCAAAAATTAATTTTAATTGATGATAGCACCAGCACATCCGTCGGATTTAATAATAGAGACGCAAGAATCTATTACAACTTTAACGACCCTATCTTCGTTACTAAAATCAAAGTAGCTGTAGGATCAGGGGATAATAAATCCTATGTAGTAACTTTGTATGGAAGAAATAACGGGAATGAACCATGGAGTCAAGTTATAAAAACAAATATGAATGAAAATGCTGTTACAACATTTAGTATAAACAACAGCTACAAACATATTCAGTTGAGTGCTTATGGTAATGGTGGAAAAGGTTATGCTCCTAATAATTCAATAGTCAAATTATTGACTGTATATGGAGCGACACTAGAGTACTCCCTAATTCAGAATAAAGATAACTATTTTGTTTACCAAAATAACAAATTACTAAACCTCGGCCAAATCAATATAGGAGAAATCAAAAGTATTGGAATGACCGACTTATCTTTACTAGACAAAGTAACTACGCAGCTAGAACCTGCGGCTATGGCGAATGAAGCAAGCATCTTGTTGACTAATGGCAAAGTATATAAAAAAACAGTAAATTTACAGAAGCATTTAGATATTCGTAGTATGAAAGTTGAGGCGAAGTAAATTGGCAGAGCTTATGAAAGTCGACTATGTCACGCATGACGAATCCTATTTCAAAAATACCATTCACTCTAAATTACGAAGAATCGCCTTATCATTATCAGGAGCAGTTGTAGGCATTCACTCTCCTGACGATACGGACCTTTGGGATGACGGCACGGCAGTTGACTGGGGAGCCTATGAATCGAATGGATGGAATTGCATGGTGCAGATTCCTAAGTTCTACTACAAAGTAGAAAATGGCACATTAGGAATGTTTAAAGATGTGTACCGTTGCGAAGTAAGTGAAATACAAAGAGAAGGTTTTAAGCTGCATCCCGTTTTTGAACGTATAGATGGCGTAATTGAAAATTACCAATATGTTGCTGCATTTGAAGGGTGGGTAGATGATAATGGAAGATTGAGGAGCTTACCAAATAAGACGATTACAATAGGCAGAACACGAGCCAGCTTCCGCGCTGCTGCTCAGCTCAATGGCTTAGATTTTCGACAAATAGACTACCTGTTACTCAGTGCCATTCAAATGCTATTTATTACTGAATACGCCTCATTCAACAGTCAAAAAGTGCTAGGAAAAGGAATGTCGCTCACAGCATATGACTTTCTTGCGACAGGTAAAAGCCTGAAAAATGGCAATCGGTCATATGGAGACAAAGAAACAAGTTCCGCCCATATGACCTATCGCGGCTTAGAAAATCTGTGGGGCAACTACTACTCTTATGTGGATGGAATAAATTTCTATAACTATGGTACGTATATAAGTAAGCGGATATTTGAAGATGATAAAACAAGCGGGAACTATAATTATACGGGTATCATGCTAACCAACAGTAGTGGCTATATTAAAAACTTCAAGAGAGTAGAGGGATATTATGACTTTAATTTCTTACCTGTAGTAGTGGGAGCGGCTGAATCTAGCTATCTTGGAGATTACCATTTCTATGCATATGGGTACAGATGTCTTGCTTTCGGAGGTGCCACAACAACCCAAGGACACACAGGAATCTTCCAAACAAACATGCAAATAAGTTCCACTTCAGCTCTCTCAAACTGCGGTGGTCGACTTGCCTATATCTTGTCTTAGCCCTCTTTTCTAACATCAATGGAGGTGAATACACATTGACAAAGGTAGCGAAGATGGAATGGGTATTTGATGTGGATGAATCAACTCATTATGCCGACACTTTAAATCCGGTGAATGACGTATCAACAGACATAAAAAAATCTATTGCCAATCTTCAATGGATCGCTGATACAGATATGCCTGCTAGTTATGTTGAATGGGTAAATCCAAATAACGAGGTGCTTAAGCCTAAGATGGCTTCTACTGGCATCGAGTTCCGAATAGACGAAGATACAACAGAGTGGTATAAATCCAGTGAATTTAATAGTTCTATTATTTACCATAAAAAAGCCTTTAAGCTATGGAATAAAGGTACAGGAAGCTGGGAGACAACCCCTACATTACCTACCGATACGCAATTTATTGAGTTGGCGTGGACTTTAAGAGACTTAAATGCTTCACTTAAAGAGCATTTGCTAAAAATGAATCAACAGGAGAACGCTGTGTCAGATGGTATCGACTATGAATTATTTAGCCAAATTATTGACCTAAACAAATGCTTATATATTGATGATTTAAAAGTACAGGCGGTGATGAAATAATGGCAGGAAGCGCCAAACCTGATCAAAAGATGAAAGAGGCTCAGTTTAAATATATTAGAGGATCAGGATCGCAAGGCGCTCAAGCAAGTGGATTGTTTAATGGAGTTACTATCAATCAATGGAACACTACTCATGTTATGTATTGGTCTGACTCCTCACATTATGTAGAGTTTGAAGTCTCTACTAGATTTAATATATGGCGAACAGGTACAACAACTTGGAGTAATTATACAGCTTCTTTGATAATAAAAAAGTATAACGAACAAACAGGCCAATACGACGATGTAACATCTAATTATCCACAAACGGTATCAGATATTCCACATACTAAGTGGGAGAAAACCATTTCAAATCTCCCAAGAGGTCAATATCGAATGGAATATGGAAATGGACTGAGACTGGATTCTGAATGGTTTTTAGAATCTGTTAATAGTACTAAATCTCTGATCATTCATGATAGCGAATATAAGAAATTTAATCCAGCAGTACCAGGTAAAGATCCGACTATTAATGCTATACCCCATATGACAAGCAATACTGCTCCAACAGGTAACGTAACTGCTAGAGGGGCTTACAACCCTGCATGGCAAGCATTCGACAGGAATAATGGAACCTACTGGTACGACAATGGATCTAATGCAAGTAATCCGACCTGGCTTCAATATGAATTTGATTCACCTAGAATCATCAATAAAATAACGCTGCAATGTGCTACCGTAATCACAAGTGGGGCATTTGGGATAAAAGAATTTTCGTTATTGGGTAGTTATGATGGTGTAAGTTATGACAAGCTTTTATCTGTTAATAACCACCCTAATAGCAGTGATAAATTAACTTACACATTTGATAATAACAATAAGTATTTTTTTTATAAGATATTGTTCGGAGCAAGCTACTATGGTTATTATGCATTGGTGAGTTCCTTTGAAATGTATGAGGCAGCTACTGAAGACACCCCTGCTCATTGGTCAATCATTTCCCCTACTCTTCCTACTTCGGCTGAGTTCTTAAAGCAGGGGATGGATAATTTATCAATTCTATTTGAACAAAAACTAACAGCAAAACCTAATCCAATGATTGAAAAAAACGGAATAATTAATGAAGGTGAAGAAGGTAAGGTATTTAGTTATAGTCTTAACCTAAAAAGACTGATAGATATTAGAAGTATTAAGAACGAGGTGATGTGACATGCCGACTATCATGATTAATAGTCAACAACTAACCTTTAATAATATCTACTATGTAGATTCTATCAATGGTTCTGATCAAAATAACGGGTCGGACGACTCCCCCTTTTTAACGGTCAATTATGCTGTTTCAAGATGTGCTACATCGGGCGATGCCATTTACGCTAATAAAGGTACTCATGACGTTACTAGGCTTGCAGGAACCTATGATTCAGGAGGGTTATGGGATGATAGCAAAGCAATTTCCTTTATTGGCGTAAAAGGACAAACCATTTTTGTTTGTGATGGAAGTAAGCATAGCGGTAGAGACACACACTGCATTATGTTCAGAAACGCAGGCACTAAAGCCTATCAAATAACTTTTGACTTCAGAGTTGGCAACCGAGCAATAAATTATTCGACCTCCATTTGTGGAGCAGGAGGTCCTGTTACAAGAGGGGAACTTATTAATTGCTTGTTTAAAGTTGATAGCCCTTCTCCTAGCTTTAGCTACTCCAATGATGGGACGACTACAACAAAATTTACTAATTGCGTGTTTGATGTTAAGGCAAACTTTGTAGGAAGCTATACAGGAGGTCCCGGAATTACACTAGAGAATTGTATTACAAATTTCACATTTCACACAGAGGGAACTAAGACAAACACTTTTGACAAAGGGAGTTTCGATTCTAAGTATCACATTACAAATTTTGATGAAGTTGCTTTGAATGTTGGGATTTATTCAGGTAAATATGGATGGACCTTTGATAAGATCTTGCTCCAGCATAATAACAATAAGATATATACAATCGAGTCATCCGAGAATTGGTATCAGACTAAAATGACTTCCAATATCGCACCTGCCCCACTAGTGGCTAGTGCAAGCAGCTTCCACAGTTCAGGATATGAAGCATACAAAGCTTTTAATGGTGATCACATTACAGATAACTATTGGTGCACTACTAGCGCGGACAGTAAAAACTGTTGGCTTATGTTAGACTTTAATGTTCCTAAAAGATTCAATAAAGTCGTTTTGAAATCAATGATTACGAGTAGGGTGGGCTATAACCCAAAAGAGTTTAAGATACAAGGCTCTAAAGACAATCTTGTCTTTAAAGATTTGGCGACTGTAAATGAAGAATGGAATACAGAAACGGATAGGATAATCAACTTCCACAATTCCACTAAGTACCGGTATTATAAGATATTTATTATTTCTAACAATGGGGCATCCTGGTCAGGGATTAGAGAAGCTCAGTTTTATGAACGTAAAGATAAATTAATTAACTTGCCTTCTGCAAACCAAGCAAATTTTAAAAAATACGGAGGCTCCAATTTAAGGTTAGATACTATTTTTCCAATTATAAGCTTTGCTTTACAGGACAAATTCTCAAAAAATGAAGAAGGTCTTTGGGTAGTTACACTAGATAAGAAACCATTAGCAATAGAGTTCGGTAATAAAGAATAAAAGAATAGGAGTGTTAAGCAATGACTGGATATATTTTGCTGCAAGCAAACAATAAGAAATACTCAATTGAATCAATTGACGCTTGGCATGAAACTAAAATGACAAGCAGCAATGAGCCTGCTCCATTGGCTGTAAGTGCTAGTAGTCAATACAGTGCAGACTATCCCGCCTGGAGAGCCTTTGATGGTTCAATAGCGAATGTCGGTAGTTTAAATAACTGCTGGATAACGGCCAATGGAGTGAAGGTAGGACACATCCAACTGGACTTTGGAAGGACTACTACTATTAGAGGATTCAGTTTAACGCCTAGGCAGAACAGTACTGCAGCCAGTGGTATCAACTGTATGCCAAAAAAATTTAATTTTTTAGGCTCTAATGACGGCATTAATTATTTTCTGATTAGCGAATATAAAAACGAAATTTGGTCTGCCTACACTGAAGAAAGAAAATTCGTTTTATCAAAACCTGTAAAATACAGGTTTTATAAGTTCGAAATTCTAGAAAATAACGGTGGGACATATGTCTCAATAGGAGAAATTAAATTCTTAAAGGGCGTTGTGATGAGTGAATTACCAACAGGATCATTACAAAATTTTATTGATTACGGGAAAGGTTTATTGTCTAACCTGGATCAATCAATCAATATAAAAACCTATGTCACACAGGATGAAATTTCTAACAACGACAAAGGTTTTCGGATATCTAAACTAGACAGGAAGCCACTTTATATTGAGATGATTTAAAGCAGGCACAGGTTATCCGCTTGCTCGATGAGTAATAACGATTAATGAAAGCAAAAACGTTACAAGGAGTGAATGGTAATGGCAGTTGGAGGAATTATTGAAGAAAAAGACATAGGGCTTTCCATTGGTACGAATGGTACTTTTAATAATACAGAATTAACAGAGGATGGGAAGGTTCGTCTAAAAATTGTTGGAGTAACGGAATCTGGTGAACCGCATTACGTCACAGAAGGCGAATGGGTTTCTGAGATTATCAATATTGGAGATAACTTTAAAGAGTTCGGTAAGCTGCTAACATCCCACACTTCAGCAGGAACTTCATCTATTAAGGCTTATTCTCGTACAAGCAACAACGGAAGAGCATTCGATCCATGGATAGAGGTCCTTGAGGACGGTACAATCCAATCTGAAAAACGCCTCTTCATTCAAGTTAAGATTGTCTTTAAAGCTGGTAAAATAGTGAACACATTAAATGTCGGAAACATTACTGTGCCAACTGGCGTAGATTTATTCTCTGAAAACGAATACATTGAAACACAAGGGAGCCTTAAGCTAAAAAGAAATCATCAACGAGACATGACTATTGATCATACATGGACAGGTGAAGGCAGTTTACACCGGATTAAAGTTAAGCGTGATGAATGGGTACGTATTGATAATCTAAACATATCTTCAAAAGAAATTTAAGTTTCAAAAAGAATCTTTCATATAAGGCAAATAAGAATATCAAGATAAGGAGTGTAACAATGACTAGCTTTTTAATTTTTAGAAACGATAAGACAGGAAATCACTTTTCTGTTTCAGAAGGTGTCTTGACTCATTTGCCTGCTACAGTAGATGCGGCTATGATTCAAAAGTATGGCCTGCCTCAAGGAAATGAAGTGCAGCTAGACGTGCCGTTTACAAAACATATTTACGTTACTTATGATGGTACCCAATACTTAGAAACATCTGAAGACATTCTAGAAGGGTTTAGTGTGTATGATTATATCTCTGAAACTCCTACAGTCTTAGTCGATACAGACAGCACGGAAGATGTAATCGTATCTACAGTAACTGATCCATTTACGATTTATGACGAATTCGGAGACTCAGTAGAAGTTCTTTACTACACAGACGATGAAACAGTGACAGAAGCAAATCTTATTGTGACTGCTAATTGGTCCCCTCTAGATGAGCTAGAAGGAGACTTCGAAATTGTTACATGGACTGACGAGTCACCAGAGACAGCCAAGCGTGTCTTAGAAATCACTGCGGTTCCTAAACCTCAATTCATCTATCTATTAAATAGTGTAGGCGTTTTCGGTGAGCTAGGCAAAGTGTTGATCGCAAACACATCTATTGCGTATCGTGATGAACTTCGAATCTTATTTACACCAAACCAAACAGATTGGTATCGCTGGGACGGAGCAACTTTTATAAAGGTAAATATTACTTCTGCTGCAGATGCGAAAACTTATGGAATGAAGCATGCAGAAGTAGCAGCCATGACAGAAAAACAATTAACTTTATGGCCATTCGATAAAATTAGTGTAGGACTGTACTTAGAAGATAATGTTCAAGATACAATCATTACTTCAGTAAATTCTATAGCTTATGAAGACTTAATCGCAAAACACTCATCTAGTCTAAATGAAGCAAATCTTTATATCCTAAACACTACAGCTGTAATTGACTTAGAATTTGTAGGATCTACTGTTTTCGGCGTGCTCAATGATGCGGACTTATCTCGAGTTCAATATCGTGTTGTCTTAAATGATGAACCATATTTCCCTCAAGACGGAAAATACACTGAGCTTGCTCCAGCCCCAATGAATATCCAGTTGGAATTAAGGAGCTCTGACATTAAAATCAATGATTGGAACACAATCAAAGTCGAGTTCAGAGATTCATTCGGCACAGTTGACTACTGGGCAAAAAGCTTTGTAGGTACTTATAACGGGTTAATGTTTAAAGATTTAGAGGGCGAGTTTTACTCTGATGAAATTGGTCAAGTATTAAAGTATTTAGACTTTGGTGTTATCTATGCGGGCCAGACTACAATTGAGCATGAGATTATTCTCCGCAATCAATATGGCTATGCAGTAAAAGATGTTCAAATATCAGTAAACCAAAGTCAAATGCTCCCTGGCATGCAATATGAACTGAGTAAAACATCTGCTCCATTCGTACCAACAGAGGAATTGCTCTTTGAAGAAACATTAGATGATCAAAATCAACTGTCATTCTTTATCCGATTAAAAACAGACTTAGCAATGACACCTGAAACAAATGGTCAATTCAAAATCGTTGCTAAAGCGAATAAAGCATGATCACAATACAATGTGATGGGAGTGTAGAAAATGTCTAATACAATAGATGTTTTTACAGAGATCCAGGCTCACACGGGTGCTACCGTTCATACAGAAATTATAGCACAGCATTCCGAAAACTCTGCTGTGTATGCTGAGATCACTGTACCAGAAGTAATAGAAAACACAATGCAAGCCAAGTTCTTTTTATACGGGACAGGCAGGAAAGATATTTTAGTAGACATTCAGTCTAGAGCAATCAGAACAAGGTCGATTGACAGTGAAATCCACGCAAGGGCAATAAGAAGTAAAGATATTTACTCAGAGATTAATGCAGTCTATCGTGGAAACTCAGACATTTTTGTTGAAATTCAGCCAATGGGATTTGTTCAAGTACCAGCTGAAATCGAAGTACGTCCGCATACAAATATGCAGGCAATCTATGAAACGAAGAAGCCTCCTATTCTTACGGATAGTTACTTCCCAATACAGGATGCTTTCACTAAGAAAGAAACAGGATTCCAAACAATCAACTATGGTAAATCCTCTACTATGGTAATTGGAAATAATGATGAGTTTGAATCTTTTATTAGATTCGAAACAAAGAAAATGGACAATCGCTATGTAATCACGAATGTAAAATTAGAGCTCACATATCTTGGGGAAGTTGTTGATGGTTACAAAATTAATCTTCATACGGCTGCCAGAGCATGGTATGAGACAGGTATCACTTATCAAAACAAACCACCTAAATTAGATTTAATTTCTCATAATTATGTAAACGATAAAGCTCGAAAAGTTATTATCTTCGATGTAACAGATATAGCATCTGCGTGGCTATTTAAACAAGCAGAAAACAATGGTCTTGTCATGTCTACAATGGAAAAAGATTCTCTGTACTTTAGAACTAATAACTCTAGTGAAAAATATTCACCAAGATTAGTCGTAAGCTATTACGATAGTGTAGTTCCAAGTACAGGAAGAAGTCAAATCCGCTCTGAGATCTTTATCTACAATAGAGAAACCAAGGACGTTCGTGCAGAGATTGAAGTTGCTTCCACATTTAGCTTTGAAAGAATTCTAACAGAAATTTATGTTCACCAACCAGATGTTCCTTTGGACAATAATATCTTTACAGATATCACAGTAAATAAGGCGGTTGTCGAAGCAGAAATAACAGCAATCCGAAGTGAGCAATCCGAAGTATTTGCGGTTGTAACGGCGCGAAGCGAGCAATTTAGTCGAAGTATAGATGCATCTATTACTGTATCTAGGAAATTTACATTAGCAGAAGTCACAGCCAGACTCCAGGATAAATTAGAAATTGATTCTGAAATCTATGCATCAAGAAACAAAGTATTGAGCGAAATTTCCGTATCTTTAGAAGGCCAAGACAGTATCTATACGGAGATTACAGCAAACGATATTCATGTTCGCTACATTGAAGCCGAGATCACGCCAAGAATTGCTAAATTAAGCGATATTTTTGTGGAGATCGAACCGAACATCAAATCAGATATCCTAAGCGAGATCACTTCTACACGGGAAATCATTTTATCCGAAATCATGGCAGCTAGACGCGATGATAGCGAGACCTTTGCGGAATTAATTGTTCGTGCAATAGATAATAGCGATACTGAATGTATTGTCCTCGCATCCAAGGACAAAATCTTCACTGAAATCACGGTGAACATTTGGAAAGATGAAGACATTACTTTAGAGATTACTCCTAGAATTAAGCGAGAATCCGAGGTGCTTGCTAATATCTACGTAAGCAATATTTCTGAGGTCCTTACAGTAATTGATGTAGTTGGTTCAAGCTTAAAACCTGCTGAGGTCACTATTTCGAGGCAGATAGCCCAGGCTGAAATTTATGTTCCTTTCTACGAAGATGCCGATATCTTAACAGAAATTAAACCTCGTATTCTATTTGCAAACGACATTAATTGTGAAATCACGATGGGTAAAGTTTCAAAAGGATATGCGTTTATCTTGTAATAATAACAGGTGGATGATTCTGTCGTCCGCCTGTTATTTATATAAATAAGGAAGGTGTAAATATGACTGTCAAAAAAATTGTCATAAGCAACTTATTGCAGTCTATCACTACGCCCGCTGTATCAGAATTAACCAATGAGTATGGAATACACTATTCAAGACAGGATTTTCAGTAAGTCATTGAACCTGAAAAAGTATTCAAATATAAAAAAAGTAGCGACAAAGTCATAACAGCAGATTGTCATGTGTAGGTTATATCTTTTTTTAGGTAATTCAATTATAGAACAAACAATGGAGGAGAGATTATTATGGCAGTTCATTATACAGATCCGAAGGAATTACAAGGCGAGCAAGCCGATATATTATGGGAATCTCTTACGACAAACCCTTTATTGGTAAGACGTACTCCCATATCAGTTAACCAGCAACTAAATACAAAGAATTCGAGAATCATATCTGGGATTAATGAAATTAAGTCTCAGGCCGACACAGCTAAGAACTCCGTTATTGAAGCAATGAATTACGTAAACCATGTTGTTGGTGACGCTGGCGATCCAGAGGTTCAAGCTAAGCTAAATGAATTAGGAGGAAATATGATCGATGCTGTATATGCTTTAAGAGACAAGGCTAACAGCATTCTGGAAGAAGCAAAATCATATACTGATGAAAAATTTTCCTCTGTTGATATTAAAATAATTGATGGCGGAAACTTTTAAAAGGTATTTAAAAATTTTTCTCTATTTTTGACGGTAGAAGAACTAATGAAATCCCTATGTGCCACTTAACGACGGAGGATATATTGATCTCACATCAATTTCTCTCAGAAAGTATTTATTCGATTAACAAAATGTCCTTGTAGAGCACCGAATGACTTCAAGCTGCAAGGAAGTCATGAAGGAGCGTACTGGATGACAATCCATAGTATCACAAAAGATGTTATCATGTCTTCTCTTCAAATCGGTGTCTTTTAAAAACATATTACTGTAAACAATACAGCATTAGATTTTGTTAATGCACCTTAAATAATGATTTAAAGACAACTGATTTGTAGAAAACATCTTTTTTCGACCTACACAGGAAAATAGAATCATGGAAGGAGATTTAAAAGAAGACAGCATCTATCATCATGTATTCAAAAAGCTCCTTCCCGTGCTTATGGGAAAATTTTAAGTTGTAGATCGAATTGTGTTGGATCATTAAAAATATTCAGTCAATTCAAGATTTTAACAAACCACCTTAATAACTTGAAGTAAAAATTCAAACAAAATAGCATACCAATTTAATTAAGTAGAACAGAACATCGAATTTACAAAAATAAAACGCTTAGAATCTAATGTCGTGGAATACTAATTCTACGACATTTTTTTATTGCTTAAACCTTTGATATCATAGGGTTTATAAAAGTTTTATAAAGTTCCTATCGATTTAAGATAGCAAAATTAATATGACAAAAGAAAATACTTGGATTATACTAAAAAAGGAGAAGGGGGTGGTCACTTGGATGCGAAGTTAGATAGCTTGAGGGTAGAATTTAAAGAGCATTTACTTAAATACCGATCTAAGACAACGGCTAAGACATACGAGTACAATGTCCGATGTTTTTTGAGTTATCTTGAAGACAACAATATTCCTTATGAGCAGGAAAGTGTCCAGGCTTACTTAGACTCCTGCACGTCAAGAGGACTTGCAGCGTCTACTGTAAATAAAATATATAGAGCACTTCGTTCTTTTGCTGTATTTACTGGAGAAGAAAATGTAGTAGAGAACATAAGAGTTGTTAAAATGCCAGACTATAAGAACCAAGCTCCGAAAGCTCTCCGAAAGCTAGAGAGAGTCAGCTTAATCGAGAAAGCAGAGAAAGACATCTTACGAAACTTCGCAATAGTAATAACATTATTAAATACAGGAGTTCGTGTAAGCGAACTAGTTTCTATAAATCGAGAAGATCTAATAATTGTAAAAAATGAAGGAGAGGTGAGAATCAGACAAGGAAAAGGTAACAAAGAGAGAACGTTGCCACTAAACAAGGAAACCAGAGACGCTATTGCTGAGTATCTAGAAACGAGAACAGATTCTAATCCCGCATTATTCTTAGGATCCAAGGGTAGATTAGGCGTAAGAGGTGTTCAGCATGTTTTAAAAAAATATGGAATCCATCCGCATCAACTACGTCATACATTTATTACTGATCTAGTACGTAAGCATGATTTAATACTTGTTCAATTCCTTTCTGGTCACTCATCTACAGATATTCTTGCTAGATATAGTAAGCCATCTAAAGACGACTTACAAATAGCTGTAGAGAACGTTTATAGTTAAGGATGGGGGATTAGAATGAGCTATAGTATAGGTAAAGAAATTGGAATGCCAGAGAAAAATATGGTGTAATTTACAAATGTCTTTCCTATAAAGAAAACTTTAAGCAAGGTGTATGAAAGGGGGATTTGTCTATGAACCTTACTGCACTAGAAATTCTAGACAATTTCGAGGTAAAGAAAGTAATCCCAATTAAGAGTCATAACTTAGAAGATTATTCTTCTAGTATTTCTGTTAAAAACCCGGTGATTAACGGCGTTATTTATTATGACTCCATAATGGAGAACAATGTTATCAACTTAGAAATGACTAAGAATATAAATAATAATTTAGTATCTATTATAGAAAAAAATTCTAAAGATATATTTGCAGAAAAGCCGCTATCACTAATAGAAAAGAAATTTAGATATGACACTAAAATGGAGGTTCTTCGTGGCCTATACCGAAAAACTCTTGATAAAGTTAAAGGTGAGGAGGTCAATGAATGATAAACGAATTACTAATGGATAATGAAATTTATATTGCTAGAAAAGATTCTCATAAAATTAAAGTAGAAGAAATGGACCCTAAAATAGAATATCATCCATGTGATGATAACGAAGGCTCTTGTATAATCATTAATGGTTATAAGTATTCCATAGTATTAAAAAAAGATAAATTGGAGATTTGCGTTAATGAAGACGTTTCGCCTAAATACTGGAACCACGAATTTATTTCAGCGAAACTTTGGTTTGACTCATTTGCAAAAGCTGTAGAAAGACATAAACTTTGTACATCGGTATACAAAGATGTAGACCCACATCAACTGATGAGTTTATTATTCTTTTTCGACTTAGAAACAAAAGATTATAATAATTTAAAAGATGTAATTGATGCTGCGGACGCAGTTATAACAGAGATTAGTGAAGAAACGGAAAATTTCGCTAAACGCTCACTAATAAAATTTTTTAGTAAATAAAACCCCACACATCCCACTTTCAAATAATGAAAGTGGGATATTTATTGGTCATTACACGAACCTATGTTCTTATATTAACACAAACAAATGTTCTTTTCTATATATTTTTTAAAAAATATAATTAGGCTTCTTCTTCTCAGTAATAAGTATTTAAAACTAAGGCTTACTGTCGAAGGAGATAATATTTATGAATACAAAAGAAGAAGTCTTATCTGCATTAGAAACCAATGATAAATCTGGTATTATCCCAGCTATAAATGAAATATTCAGAAAAAACGTAGCAATGGTTGATAAACACTATGAAACGAAAAGTTATCAGATCGAAGGAGAAGACACCATTGTTTATCGCATAAAGAGAGATGAAACTGATGGTGTTCCTTATACTGTGCTTGAAGTAGCATCACCTATTAATAGTAATAATGGTTACTCTTCAAACGATACAGAGGCAACTTTAACTTTAATGCGAGAAATTGATGGGGATTCTGGAGGGGCGGAGTTTGTAGATTTTTTTAATAATGGATATGAGGATTCAAGAAAAATGGGCGTACGAATTCAATCTAGGGGTGCAGGAGCACTAAGGGATTTCGTATTTGAATTTAATGATGGGAACTTTATAAAAGAAGTTTTTAAAATTGCTACAAACTATGTGGAACTACAAAATGATTTAAAAATAAAAAAAGATGGCAGGAAAATTATAAGTTTTCTTGATGGTAACGGAGCACTTGAGTATCAAGTAGGAAAAGTTTCTGACAGGTTTATGGTTTCAAATGCTAATAATGATGCATCAATTGAGATCTTTGATAATGGTTATATTAAAGTATATACGCCTACTTCTGTAGGTTTATATACAGATGATATGGTCTATATAAATGATCTACCAATATCCACAATAAATAGTGGCTCAATACGACCTGCCAATCCAATAATAGGACAACAATTTTTTGATACCACTATCTCAAAGATCATTAGCTGGAATGGCTCAACATGGTTGGATAACAGCGAAGTAGTAGAGCCGTGGAAAGAAGCTTCACTGGCAGAAGGTGTTACGGGGTCTTTAAAATATAGAAAAGTAGGGGGCCATAGGGTTGATATGTGCTTTGAAAAGTATACAATGACTCATGATATGGGAGATGATGCGTTACCGTTGTTACCAGAAGAATATAGACCTGGTTACACAGTCTATATTTGGGGTGACAAGAACTCCGATATCTCTGTTCTTGCCAAACTATCAGCCGATGGCCGTGTTGTGATGGCAAATGGCCCATTTTCTTATACAGGCATAGTAACGTTCGCTTTAAAGTAAATATATAATTAATATTGCAATCAAAAATTACTGAGAAGATCAAGGAATAGTTTCAAGAAACTATAATAAAAGGCGCACAGGAACCAAACCTTTTTATTAACACACTAAATATAAGCATCCTAATGGTAATAAGTAAAATGAAGAATTATTAAGGAAGGGTGTCTTATTATGAATACAAGAGAAGAAATTTTAGAATCTCTGGAAACCGAAGATAAAACAGGTATTATTCCTGCTATTAACGAAGTACACAGGAAAAATAATGAGATTGACAGTAAAATAGGCGATACAACCCTAATTGAAATTCCAGATGTAGAAAATCTTGTAGAAGCGGTTAACAAATCTTTTCAATTAGCCGATGATGGAAAAACAGCGATCGCCAATGCGGTAGATGCAAAACACGTATCTGCTAGTCCATCAGATACATTTCCAACATTGGCTAATAAAATTGGACAAATTAAAACGGCAGCTACTGTTCAAACTTTTAATCAAGATCATATAAGCATTATGGATCATAACGAATGTGGATTTCAGTTTACACCAGAAATAAGTGGTCAAGTAGCACCTATTCAAGCAGTTACTTTAATAGACCCTCAAAATAAAGAAGTATTAGTAATGGCTACAAGAGAAAGTCAAGGTCCTTTCATACTTGCAAAAGGGGTTAGAATAGAAGAATCTTACATTTCAGCTACAGGTAAATGGCAAATTACTTTACAAGCTGATTCAAGTGTAAATCTGGTACAGAAAGATTTATTAATCACGGTTGTTTATTAAATATAGCACACAAAATGAAAACACTTGAGTAGTAATAAGTAACTGGAAGACTTATTAAGAAAGGGTGTTTTATTGTGGCTTTTAAGATGAAATATTCAATTGGTACTGATTATTTACCTAAAGGAACAAGTAGACGTTCAGGTATAAAAGTTAACAAGATTCACTTTATTGTGCTTCATGATGTTGGTAATGATGGCTACAATAAAACAACAGAACACCGTAACGGAACGACAGCCCGAGGTAATATTAATTACTATAAAAATTCTCCGAACGAATCTGCGAGTGCTCATACTTTTATTGATGACAAAGAGATTCTAGAGTGTATCCCAGTTATCACAGGTACTCCTGAAAAAGCATGGCACGTTCTTTACAATAAGACAGTAGATAATCAGATTTATGGTTTTGATGCGAATGACGCAGCCATCGGTGTAGAACTTTGCTATTATCCAGAGGATAAGGCACGATCTATCAAAGCATATCAGAAATACATCTGGTATTGTGCCTATCTTGCTTTCTACTTCGGTCTAGATCCACTTAAGTGTTTCTCAGGACACGAGAAGCTGGATCCAGGACGTAAGACAGATCCGTCTAATGGACTGAAATGGATTAATAAGACAACAGAGCAATGCATTAAAGACATCATTGCTGAGTACAACGAATGTACGGGTAAAAGTGACAGCATAGCGCAATCTAGCCCTCAAACAGCTCCATCTTCTGAGGTGATTGGAATAGCTACTGTAAAAGTCGCCTCGTTAAATGTCCGGACAGAAGCTAGATTCAACGCTCCTATTGTAAAAACAATTAGGAAAGGACAAGCTTATAAAGTTTTCGAGAAGAAGAACGGACTTTACCGAATTGGACAAAGTCAATGGTGTTCAGCTGGAGAAGCTTTTGTTACATTTAAATCTATTAGTCATATTGGTGTTATTAAAATTTTGGTTGATTCCCTTAATGTAAGAAATGCTCCAGACTTCCATGCACCAATCCTCAAGACAGTAAGCAAGAACACGGAATTGAAAGTGTTTAAAAAAGAAAATGGTATGTACAACTTAGGTGGGAATCATTGGTGCTCAGCAGGTGAGAAATACGTAAAATTTATTAGGGCGTAAGTAAAAAATTCCATCAAGTTCCTGTAGGCATTTAGCTTGCAGGATTTTTTATTAGGAGGGGAAGAATACGTATGGACTATAGTAAATCAGTAGCAACAAGAGAAATGCTGAAGCACTGCGAATCACGGTTTATATTTGATGAGGCTTCTCTAAATCCTGTCGATTCGAATAGAAAAGTTAGAGCGGAACCGCCAGGTCAAAAGGATGGAATAGCATAAATTCTAATGGTGGAAATCAAGTGTTATTTAATCAAAGAGTGATCCTAGATGGAAAGAAAAGTATGAGAATGAAATTAACAATAAAAAAATAAAGATCGAGGTGAAATAACTTGGCTTATTTTGCAGGACAAACAACCCTTTATGATTACATTAATAAAGTAAACATTCCAAATGGTGATCACACGTTGAATGTTAACGGCGTGGATATTGACATTGAGATGTTTAACTTCGAAGAGGATATTATTTACAATGAAAGCCCGATCTTAGGTAGTAATGTATCTGACTCAAAAATGTTGATCTTAAACTATAAAGGGAGTTTGACAATTAACACTGGAGTCATAATAACTCCACAAGTTAGAAAGAAAGGTATGACCATAGCAGTCCGCTATGACTTAATCAATCATGGGAAAATATCCATGACTGCCAGAGGTGCTATCTCAGAAGGGCAGGATATCTATCTATTCAAAAACAGAGATGGGACTTTTGAATACATTCCTGCAGTCGGGGGTTCTGGAGGAGTTGCTACATCAGGGGGAGGAAACTCACACGGCAATGCCGGTAAAGTAGGTATAAGACGAGGAACTGGTGGAGGAGGTTCAGGTAGTAATTGGGGCACAAATTCAAGATCAAGTGGTCGAGGAGGATCTGGAACTTCTTACTCTGGTGGTTCTGGCGGCGGAGGTGTTTACAATACATCTGGCGCAGGTAGTTATAATGGAGGTTCAGGTAGCGACACGGGAGGATCTGGCGGTAATGGAACTGCAAAAGGATCTGGAACAGGAGCTTATGGGACCGGCGGTGTCGGTAATGAGCCAGGCAAATCTGGATGGTCTACTACAAGTACATCCTACATTGGAAACGTTAATAACTTGTATGCGCAAATAGGCACTGGCGGATTGCTTATTGTGTACGCAAAAAATATATTAAATAATGGGAAAATAGAATCAAATGGTTCTGATACTATTGTGAACTCAAGATATTCTTCAAACCATACTCGATTCTCTGGGGGAGGAAACTCTGGGGGAGGCTCTATCAACCTCTTCTACAAAAAAAATTATGAGAGCAATGGTGAGATAATAGCATATGGTGGGACTACTTCAGTTAATATCAAATTTGATTGGGCAGCAATAGGTGGAGATGGCGGAGCAGGATCTATCACCGTACAAAATATACTTCGTTCAGAGAATGTTGTTTTGCATGAAGGTAAATACAAGACGTACAAAGGTAAATGGATAACTGTCTCAGAAAAAATAGATCAGATTGATTTTGAGACAAACGGAGTTCTATCCGAGGAGTTAAATAGAACAGCTGCAGCTAAAAGCATTGCAATGACAGATAAAGCGCCTGCTATTCTCTTTGCTGCATTGGAGCTATGCGAATTAAAAAAAATCTTAAATATGAGGGTAGATAGCTATTCCTGAAGCTCCTTCCTATTCGGAAAATTGCATTGAAAAGGGGATTATTTCCTGTCAATTAAAAATATGTCCCTGAATATAGGTTTTCTATGATAGAAAAATAAAGGATTGAGGTAAAGTAAATGGCGAATAAATCTCTCTTTAAAGACTTGGAAGGAATTAAGTCGTACATGCCAACAAGCGAGGAGGATAACTATATTACTGTTAATGGGACAGTTTCATCCTACGCAATAAAAACAGGATACACAGCCCCAACCAAAGAGATTACTATTGAACAGTGGCTAAAACCTGATGTCTCTTCAAAAACCATGTCAAGCTTTTCTTATGCTCATTCATCATCAGACAATTCAGTTTTACTCTACAATGTAAATAAGAATATTACCCCTCATGTTAACAATTCGACAGCAACAACGGGCTTAAGCCTTCCTTCAGGAGTTTTTTCACACCTAGCTTTAACATGGAGAAGCTCCGATGGACTGCTTCAAGTATTTATTAATGGCATAAAAAGATATGAGACAAAAAATATTTCTAAGGGCTTTATAATTCCTTCCGGCGGAGCTGTTATTTTAGGACAAGAACAAGATAGTGTAGGAGGAAGTTTCCAAGCCACACAGGCCTTTCTTGGAGGTATTAGCGAGACAAGAGTGTGGAACAAAGTATTAACAGAAGAAGAAATTAAACAAATGATGCCTGTAAGTTTAACCGGATTAGAAGAAGGCCTTGTTAGTTGCTGGAGCTTTTCAGAAGGAATAGGAAGTAAGGTATCAGATAAAACGCTAAAAGCTCAAGACTTAATCTTAATAGGAGCTAGCTGGAAAACAGAAGGCGTACCGCTAAAAGGGCACTTTAGATGGGGAACGATTGATGCTTCTCCTATCTCTAAAGACATGTTTGATGACTATGGTATTCACAGTATGGGTGTATTTAATCGTAAGCCAATAGCGCAGAAGATTACTGTAAAAAAGGCCGAAGACAAAAAGTTTTTAAGTACCTTAAATTTTAGTGAAATCAATAATGTCTTAGCCATTAAAATTGAGGTGAAATAATGAGGGCTCGATATGCATTAATAGAAGTGTATGACTTTTATAGTTCAAATGGTGCCACCATATCAGAAATTGAGTTATTTGACGCAAATAATAAAAAGATAAATTATAGACCAATCGATGTTTATGATTCTCATACTGGCGGATTACCCAGCTACTGGAACAATGCATCTTTATGGGGCAAAACAAATCTGAATGACAGTGAGATATCTTATACCGATAACTGGTCAGGTGCATACAGTACTACATTGTTTTTATGGAATGGGTCACCGAACAGAGGTAATTGGGCAAGGTTTGTTCTAGACTTAGGCGGTTTTATAGATGTTACTCTTATTAATATGTGGGTAGGATCTCCTGAAGGGCGAATTCCTCATAATATTAAAGTCTTTTTGTCAGAACAATATGATTCCACAAATGTATCTGGAAGACAAAATACAAAACTCAGCTTCATTCAGCAAATAAATTTCACAATCAATAATAAAGCCGTAAAGCTTTATCAAATTGAAATAGAGCCTGAAATGAAGTTTCTTATTGTAAACCAAGAAAAAATAAATACATTCAATACAGAATGGATCACATTAGATACATCAGAAATAACAAAAGATCTAATTGATTCATCTGGTTTTTCAGGATTAAATAAAGTAGATAGGAAATTGGTGGAAATTAACAGTTCGATGATCCAAGATGAAATTACAAGTACGTATAATACGCTCATTGACCTAAACAAATTTCATAGTGTAATGTCCGTAAGAATCAAATAAGAAAGAGAAAAAGACATATCAAGGCTTCAGAACCAGAAGAAAATAGCAATACAATTAAGCCATAAGACAAATCCACTTTAAATCATGATAAATCAATAAGTAGTATTAAAAATAAGAAAAGCACAATTCGTCTCACTATTAAAAGTATACATGTAATAGTGAGATATAATTTAATCCAATATCTAACTACCTATAATATATGTTATGTAAACTAAAAAATAAATCAATACTTATACATCTTTGTTCTAGAGATCTTTAGATTGTTCTTTTGAAATGTTTTTTAGCACCCATTATTAAAGCTATTGTTGCATATAGTCCATCCAGCACTAGCCATTGTTCTTGATTATTATGATTATTTGTAATAAAATAAGGTTAAAATAACAAAGATGCAGGTGTTAGCACCACCCACATCTTCGATAGTCGCTCGCTTGATAAAGCGGCCAGCTTTATGAATGATAAAAGTAATCACCCAATTAGCCGGGACAGCTTACGGGGTGATTACTTTTTTAATTGAACGATCATGATTACAACCATAACTAGTGTTAAGACAAACATGCCGAACCCTAGAATAACGTTTGCTACTTCTATTGTAATCATTGGCCTCACCTCCTTCCCTTTCCGGTTGGAAGGCTTGGCCGCTCACCCCGCTGTATGCAACTATGCTAATAATTATATCAGTTTATAGAAGATTTTTCATCAACTTAATAGACACTATTAACATTACTGTTATCCTTAATTTCTACAGGATGTAGATTGCCTCTAATTTCCAATAGCTAGTCTATCTCTAGCGAAATTCCATAACCTTCAGAAATTGTCTTTCAAAGCTCTATTGAGTAAGGCTACAGATCGATCCAAGTCGTTTTTTACTAGTGCCTTATATGCTTTTACTTTTTCCATATCGCTAATCTGATAAACTGCAACTTCTTGCATCTCTGTACCCTCTTTGTCTATCCATTTACGTTTAATAAGCCCTTCTTTAAGTAGTTCATGTAAAGACTTGTAAACTTCGGATTTTGTCGGTTTGTACCCAAGATCATCGAAATAATCGATGAGATCACCTAGGATTTGAAGCCCATACAAATTACCGTGCTCTGCCTTCTGCAACATATAAAGTTTCAGATAAGCCCTCTGACGTAGAATGAAAGTTGTTCGCCCCATAACAAAACCTCCTTAAAAGCTTGTCCGTGTATATTCTTCATTTTACCAGATAGTATGGAGCGAGGGCTATTCTTATTAATAAAGGATTATTTAGAACCGTGTTCAAGTTGATGACTTAAAAATAATACCTTGGACTTGCTGATACTTTATCAGGTTAATAGATCGAAAAAATACCTTTCCTTGTTCATCTGTTTTTTTATTTTCCATCTTTAAGGCTATAACAACAGGCCTTCTTTTCAACTCCACTAATATTGATTTACCGTATGTTTCAATCTTCTCTTTCGTTAAGTCGTTACCTATGTCAACCCACTTCGAATCTAAAAATGTCTTATAAGTATCCTTATTAAGAAAAAAGACTTTGTCATCATCTATTTCTCCATATGCTTTTATTGCTGCCATTTCCATGTAACCCTTGCTTCTGACCTTTGCATGAACTTTAATAAAAGTAAACTTAAAAGACCTCTCCAATACAGTTTGTTGCAAAACTTTATCAGCTGTTACTCTTCCTACGGCAACGAGTTTCCAGCTTGGGTCATTTGGCTTATATTGAACACTCATATCCGTGCTTTCTGTTGCGTATATTTCATAATCTCCAACGTCTCCATCAGAACTAGCAGAAGCAATATATAGTTCGTTTACAAGAAAGATGATAGCTTCCTTTTGATACGCCCGTGGATTAATAATAAAACGGGCAAATCCATTTACTGTATAGTAAGTGCTGATTGTCGTAGATGAGGAGCCAGCTTTTATTGTGCCAGTGTGAGTATGTGCGACATCTTTGTCATCATCATTCTCAACTGATCCCTGTACGTGCCAGTGGTTGTTAGGAGTCCACCATGAATCTCCGCTAGTTGGATCTAAATTTGATGGTTTATATGAACCTTTAATGTCACCTTCAGCAGTGAACGTTGTATAGTGTGAAGCACCATAAGGATAATCCGCCCAGGTGACTCTTGCTCCATATTCATAATTCAATATGTTCCTATCCATATAGCTTGTCAGTGTCGTAACCATTCCTACACCTCTATTTCCAGAATATAATCCGTATTATTAAGAAGCTCGAGGAACAATTAACCTCGAACTTCTTTTTACATTAGACCTAAATCAGTCAAGTGATAATATTTTTTTAAGTTAATCTTTGTATTGAACAGTTTATCGCTCACAGAAGATACTCTGTCGATCATTACGACATCACTAACTGTGGATAATCGATTCAATAAATGATGACCATCCATACCATCAGATTTAAATAGAATTTCGTTGGGTGGCTCATCTGAAACTGACTCCCATTTACAGTTAGTGAGTTTAAGATACTCCCCGTTTAAGTAAATAAAAGACTTATACATTAGCGCAATAAATCCCCATCCATAAGGGCCACCGCAAACCCCAATGTTCGACCTAGTGTTGTCAGGATCAAGTATAGTGGGACTACCTGTATCAATCAGATTAACTGGCAATGACTTCAAGACGGAATCATTTTCCGTGATGGTTCGCTGAAGTGAATTTGTAAATGTTCCACCACCATGAGAATAATCAAACACGCAATTAAGCCATACTCCTTTTCCTGAGTAGTTTGATGTATACCTTCCATTGCATTTAAAGATGCAGTTGGTTGCTTTTGGGCCGGCAACCAGTTGGTCATTGTAATAGCAAGTAGACCATTTTATTGTTCCTTTGTTCTCAATAAACAAATTACGGAAGTTTCCGTTACACCAGCGAAATATAGCATTAGAATAACTGACTGATTTTCCTGGAATAAAATTAATCTTCATATTAGATATGACTGTCCCTGCATTAGGTATTTCAAACAAGTTGGCATCCCGACGAATGCCTTTTGTGCCATCAAAATTAATTACAGTGTTTTCATTTTCACCCCATATCGCCAATTTCTTATTATAGTCGTAAAAACAAACACTTCGATAATACGTATCGAGTACGAGATGAGGTGCTTCATAAACACCAGCTTGAATAAATATTCCATCCCCACTAGCAGCCATTTGAATAGCTTTAATATGGGAATTATAAGGCGCCATCTTGCTTCCATCCCCAGTAGAGTCGTCTCCATCAGGACTTACATACCAGACTTTATTAAAATCTTTTGGATTTGGTAAGACGTAATTTGGCAATAGATTTAACCTCCTTTATTTATGGTTACACGGATTATATTTAGTGCTATTGATAACATCGAGGAATGGCTTACTTCAAAATACCGTCAACTTCTAAATTTTTGATGTCAACATATCTGGTAAAATCTATTGTTTTACTAAATAGTCTTCCAGAACAAATAGCAAAATCTGAATCGGTCATTTGCTCCCTAAGAGTCTCACCCACTCGATTGTATGATTGCAAATTAAACATGGTAATTCCGTAACTATCAAACATATATTTTGAGACAGGAGCAGTCCCAGCTACTTGCCAAGAGGAATCGTTATAAGTCTTTATCACTTCTCCCTCTTGAAAAAGAACCCTCTGACCGGTTAAAGTAGTAGACAAAATAATAATAGGTACTGCATCAACAGCCCATGGCCTAAGAGTTTCACTTACAAAAGTTACATTTTTATATATGCTGTATTTAAATCCTATGGTTCCATCTCCTGTAACTAGTGCAACATCGCTAAAATCATTAAATGACCTAGTGTAGGTTGTAGTTGTTCCTAATTTTAATGGATAGTCAATTGCTAGATTTACATCTTGCGCTCCTCTAAAGAGCCAATATCTCAGTGTGAACAATGTATTGTTTGCTGGGAAAGCGCTTGTAATCGAAAAGCTTCCACTTGCTGTTAGTCGTCTATAATATAAATAAACGCCATTTCCAGCTCTACTGCCTATTTTTATATACCCCGACGGCAAAGATGGATCCTTACTTCCCGCTCCATTTATATAAATCCCTACTACAATAAAATCATCTTTTAGTCCATTGTTTACCACGACAGTTCTTGTTAATCCAGAGATTGATGAAGATTCTATTAGTTTAATTGCCATCGTTTCACTCCCATTTTAATTGTGTGTTAAGTTGTTTCAGATGGAATGCTTTTATATTTGGACAGATTCAAAGATTGTGAGGAAGCCGATCTTGCATAGAATCGAAAATAGGAGTTATATCAGTTAACGGAATCGGGGGCATTTCCGAGATTCTTTTGAATTAATTCCTTACAACGATAATCGTGGTCCAACTGCCGCTATTTTAACTTCACTTCCTTTTAGTACTTTATTACTTAAAAAATAAAAATTAAGCACACCTAAGTTTCGCTGTGCTCGCCAAATGGACTATAAAAAAACACGGTGTAGAAAACCGTGTTAGTTTACCAATATTATTTAGTCGCTATTTCCAGATTCTTAATGTTTGAGTATTTATTCAAGATTAATGTTCCACGAAAGATATTGTCATCAATAAGTAATGACTTGGGATTACCAGACACAACCTGCGCTTTTCGATCTAAAATTGAAGCGATTTCAAAGCCGTTCTCAATAATAAAATCAGTGGAAGGCATTGATGGTCCTGAAGCATCCACAACAAAAATTGAATCATCTATTTTTGTTATGAATTTGTATGTTCCATTGTAATGTACAAACGTTTTTTCTCGAATGAGTAAACTTTTATGATAATACGAAATTCCAGAGGAAACTAAAGGAGACATTTTAACTTCATTGACAATTAACCGTCTAGGATCAAAGGAGCTCCAAAATATCAAACCTATAGAATCTTCTGCTGGAGCGGATCTTGCTTTAAATATTTCTTTTATCTCAGATTGAGGTAGTTGCCTGTTCCAGAATTTTGGTAGCTCGATAGTAACTATGTCAAAAAAGTTCCCTATTGAGCCAAAGACCTTGCCGCAACTTGTTGTAGCTCCTAATGAAGACACAAGTTCTCCATTTACATAAATTATTGTAGAGGACCCAAAAACAACTGCAACATGATATGTCTCTCCCTTAGTAAGCGAAAAGTTGGAGTATTGAACTCTTCCAGGGCCACCATAACAATTACCACCTGTTCTTACACCAATTGTATTATTGGCTGACAGTTCAATAGTTGCTTCCTCGTTCGTGGATCGTCCTGTGAACAATTTTACAGAGCTACTACTTGATTTCAATACTTTGATCCAAAAATCAACAGTGAGAACACTAGTCTTAGGGAAACTAAGTGTACCGTTTTGTATAGGATAGCTTATCAAATAGAATACCTCCTTATTTTTTTGCTCTACTTTCGTAAATGGATGGTTTTTTGAATCAATAATTTCAATTATCTATATCTAAATACTCATTAAGTAACACTATTTTCCTAAAAGTATTGCCTGAATCAAAAGTGATATTTGTGAGAGTCATTGTATCCTCTTTTATTCTTGTCGCTCTGTCAAAAACAGAAAGTGAACCTAGACCATGAAGATCAAACGAGGCACGTGTAGGAGAAGTAGAGTCAGTAATTGACCATGTATCATCTTTAAAAGTCATAAGATTTTCCCCACTCTGTACAAGAAACTTTTCAGTAGCTATGATCTTTCCATAAATTCTAAATACTGTTGATTGATAATAAGTTCCTTGATAAGCACTCGAAGTGTAAATTCGTATTTTCCAGCAAGAAAAATCTACGTTTATGTTCACAATCCCGCTCTTGTGACTCCAACTTGTATAGGATTTTACCGTTTCCCATCGACTATCAGTTCTCGGATCATTGTAAGAAGCTGTGCGATCGTCGGTGTATTGAATAGCAAAATTAGACGGTGAAGTATTGCCATTCCAGCTTGAGACACCAAATGCAACCTCAATTTTTTGAACTTGCATTTTTTCGGTGTTGTTGATAGGAAATATAGCGACAACACTTGGAGAACCAAAGCTTACTATGTGACTTCTATAAACTCCATCTGGTCCATTCCCGTCATCAATTTTGCTCCATGTCCGACGAAGCAATGTTGTCATATTACTATTGTTAGACTGAATGCTTGCTCCTAGATTTATCATACTAAAACTCCTTTTAAAAGCCACAGCCTAGATTTTTAGAGATTGAATGCTTGTATATTTAGACAAATTTAAGGATTGTGAGTAAGCAGATTCCTGCTCATGACTGGTGATATTTTGAGTAATATTAATCAATGGAATAGGAGGAAGCTCTGAGGATTTTCTTTCAAATATACTTCTGTCTTCCATCCCCCACTCTAAGAAGTCGTGGAAAGTTGATATGGTTTCTGTATCATAAGCGCTCCAGTGAGCCGACGATTCTATTACCGACTCTAGGAAATCAATTTCTGTAATCGCAAAAGCTGATGTCCCATAGGTCGATTTAATATACAATCTGTACTTTTGGTAATGCTTGCTGTTATTAAAGTCAAAAGTTCTTGTTTCGCCAGCCGCCCATGGAGTTGTATTGAACTCTGCTAAGTCTACATATGCACCATTTTCATATGCTTGAACAATAAAATTCTTCACTCCTTGTGTCGTGACATAACTATCTAATCTGGCTGTAATGGCAACTCGAACAACTCTTTTAAGCTTCCCAATGTCATAAGAAATCCATTGTGGCACTGCACCATTTGTTTGTCCTGTGTGCCAAGCGCCATTAGCATGGACATTGAGTTTTTTATCGAAAGCCCTAAAGCCTTCATATCCGCTTCCCCATATGCTGCTTTGCTCAACTATACCTGTAGGTGTTGTTGCTGAAGTCATTGCTGGGACTACACTAAAGTAGCCACCTTTAACTTCAGGATTCCATTTTTTATATTTATCATTGTGCAAAATAAGAGTCCTGTCTTTTTTTACAACAGATTCGTCATAAGTAGATATTCCAAGGCCATTACTTTGCACATCAACAGCTCTTAAGGTTCCTAAAGATGACAATACCGTAATAATTACCGTATGCCATCTGTCGGTCAGTCCAGTGACAACGAATCCTACGTAATTATTAGCATTAGCAGAATGGTATCCTTTATAAGCTAAAGGCTCCTGTCCATCAATGGAGATGCTCATGTTTCCTCTGTTTGACCATGAATACACTAAGACAGTCAAAGAAGTCCCATAACAGTTAAAACGGACTGTTGAGCCTTCTGTATAAGAAATCATGTCGGAACCAGAATTATTTAACCATCCATTACTATAGTTAAAATTAGAATCAGTAAATAAGTATCTTTTATATCCATTTTCTGCGGTGATTAATTGCTGTCCAATAGTTGCCATTTTACTTCACTTCCTTGGTGTCAAATCTAGCAGTTCTTATATCTTTATATGTCTTTAAGTTAATATCATAATAATCATAATAGTGAACGTTACTGATTTTTGAAGCGACCGACAAGTTAAAATCTAAGAGTGTGTTACTTAGCGCTTTCGATAGGTTATCTTCGCCCTGTGTACTTATTAAGCCTAAGTCATCAGTAAATTCTTCCCATACTGGAGAGGAAATCTCTTCATCCATCCCAATAAACTCTAGCTTTGTAAGTACAAAGTAATTTCTATTAACAGTTCGAACATTGTAGATTCGATAAGCGAGGTACCTTTGATCGTTTTTAAAAGAGAATGTCTTTGTCTCAAATATTCCCCAGTTATTGATACTTGCAAACTCTGCAAGGGTTGTCCAGTTGGTCATATCGTCGCTTGCTTGTACACGAAAAATCATTGGGGAATCTGAGGAAGCATATGAATTATTTCTTGTTCTTATTGTTACCTTCGTAATCTTTCTAGGTATGCTAAATTGATATCCGATATATTCATTCTCTGCATAAGTTCCTGATTTTGCTGAATGTCCTTCTCTAGCATCATCTACAAAAACAAAATAAGCTTGTGTATTAGAGTAAACTGATTTTGAGAAAGCTAACCCTTCAGGTTCAGTGTTGCTAGTCATTGTAGGAACAAGATTTCTCTCTACTAGATAATTGGGATTTGGAAGAAATTTCTTGTGCTTATTTTCATGAAGAACAAAACTTTTATTCTGATAAATAAAGTTTTTGTCATTAATCATGTTTGATATATCCATATCAAAGACAATTAAATTTGCTATATTTCCTTTAAATGGGTTTGCATTGCCACCTGAATTCCATTGTCCTAACCTGGCATTCATTCCCGTCCATTGCCTAGCAAGCTTCCCATTAGATACTGCCTTTGGTTTTGAATAATCATCAATGTATAGCTTTACATTATTATTCCCTACTTTTCCGTCCCAGGTAAAAAGCACATCATGAAAATTCCCATCACATATGTTAAAAGTCGTATATGGAACAGTAACCCTTGGAAAGCAAGCATTCCAAGCGTTATGATAAAAATCAACAAATAATCCTGTAGATGATAAACAAAACTGAATTCCATTAGTTGATGATGTTGCCTGAGTACCACCTATTATTTCTCCCCACGATGAAGGCTTAAAAGCTTTAAGTCTCATATAAATACTCATAGCTCCAATAGGCGTCAAACGTGTATTAAGCAATACTGAATCATTTACTCCATCAAAATACAATCCTTCATTCACAACCCACGTTGCACCAGATATTGTACCAACATAGCTGTTTTTGCAGTCTCTAATAATGGATCCGGCTCCTTCGTCAAACTTATACCAACAGATCGAATATTTTTCAGCTAAGTGTTCGATTATGTCTTGACGATTAACAGTCATAAAAACAACACCTCGATATAATTAGTCTTTCTCTTATTACTAATAACTTTAGATCTTAAGCACATCAAAGGATTGATTGCACTCGAAACAAACTTAAAGGTTGTGAGAAAATTAACGAAGCCATCTTAATTTTACAATAGGATAAATAGAACTTAAGGAAAAGAAACAAGAATAAATAGTAAAAGACCAACCAAAATGGTTGGTCTTATTATAGGGTGAGGGGGAGGGGTCTTTTAGAGAACCAGGTTCTCATAGTTTTTATTACGACTTATCATTCCTTATATAACCATCAAATCAAACTTTTATCTTTTTATGCAACTGACCTTTTAGATATGGGAATGCGACTTTTGGATCAATCGTTTTGTTTTGTGCATCCCTTATTTCAAAGTGTAAGTGGAAGCCTGTTTTACCATAGACCCTTCCTGTGTTGCCTTCTTTGGCAATCACTGTGCCAGGATTCACTGAATCTCCAACAGAGACTTGCATGCTTTTATCTTGTAAGTGCATGTAGATTGTTCTGACTCCGCCCTCATGTGTAATTTCAACCACATTCCCCATTCCGCCATTATATCCTGGAGATACCTTTGTTACCTTGCCTTTGGCTGCTGCAACAATTGGCGAACCGCTACCGCCTTGTAGGTCGATACCATTGTGGAACTCTGTTCCGCCGTTAATACTACGATTACCATAGTCACTTGTGAATGTAACCTTATTATCATAGTAATCGCTTGAATAAGGGAATGTCATTGCGAATCCAATCTCTTTAGCAGCTGGAGCTGTAGATAAACTCTCCGCAATGTCTTTAGACATTAAAGCCTTATAGATGTAGTGTATTTTAGGGTAATACTCTAGCTTTTCCTTATGCCTACTTGTATCTCCAGGCCATTGTCCTTTTAAGTTTCGGTAAAAGTTCGTCCAAATTTGATCATACGTCCATGTGCTGTGCTGATTTTTATCTAGTCCTGGAGTATAGACAGGGCCATATCCTTTAGAACTATTACCAATTATTAAAGCCTCGCCGGAATTATAGGCAATGCTTAAGTTTACAATATTGCTTGATTCCCAAACAGCTTTGCGTTTGCTTACAAGATGCGCACAGCCTTTTTCTATGTTTGTCTTTATTTTATCCGAAATAGACATGCTTAAATAATTACTTGGCAAATTGTTTATATGCATCTGCATTAGTCCTACAAATCCGTCAGGTTCACCATTATTATATCTCCCTGTCGATTCTACTATAATGACTGATAGCACAAGCAGAGGATCTAGTCCGTATTTAGTAGCAGCATCCTTAATATACTGTTCAAAGTTAGAGTCTGCATCTTTTAAAGCTTTGAGTGCAGAGTCTACGTTTTTAGCGTATGCTTTACCGTTGTTCACGTACTGCGTCATTGCATTGTTTGTTGCTAAGCTATCAAAGACAGCATCATTCATCTCAATTTGCTTTCGTACTTCTTCTGTCGATTGGATAGAAGTTGTCTCTGTTCCTCCCGTGTAGCCGCCACTACCCGAAGGTGAGAACCCTCCTCCGTATCCTAACTTACTGTAGAATGTAGAGCCAGTTGGCCCATAGAAGATACCGATCCCTTCAAAGCCTGCGCCAGTAGGATCGTTGTGATGCTCGATATTTTTGTAGTTACTAGCTAAGCGTTCTGATTCACGTCCGTCGTCATAACGAACATGTGGTGTTTGCTTCTCGATAGGAACTAAATCCCAATTCATTTTAAAGCCCTCTGGCCATACTTCCTTGAAGTCTTTATCCCCGTCTTCACGCTTGTTCTTCTTGATCTGCTCAAGATCCAGGAACATCTTTTCTATCTTGTCTGGCTTCTCCTCAATCTTTGTCTGGTCGATGGAGTCTTGCATTTGCTGATAAGCCATTTGATTATCATCATTAATTAACTGCAGAGAGCGCCCCAGTTCATTCTCGATCTCATAAACCTTACCAAGTATTGGTTCATATCTTGTACAGCTTAGACATTGATCCAACGTCATAACCTGACCATCGTTTATGCGATCATGATGGAGGCAACGAATTGATTTGTATTTATGGAATTCACTTTGTCCGCCATAATACACACAGTTGATATTAATGCGCGAACCTAATCGGAATGTATTTCGGTAAAGCGTTGCAAGGTTGTTCTCTACCTGAACCATCCGCTTCTCAACTTTATCTGACAAATCCATAACGATCTTGGCCAGCTGCACTGTATGTTGATGTGGTTGATAGAATGATAATCGATGAATCTTCATAAACGGAAGATGCTGCTCAAGTTCTTCAATCTTTTCATCTACTGGGAGCGGATCATTGTTATTAGCTGGCTTTCCGAAGTTTGGGACCTTCTTTTTGTACCTGTGTTCTTTATTATCATAAACAAGTGACCGCTTCTTGTAATCTTCATAATCAAAAAAGATTTTCGCAATGTCGATCCCTTTTTTAATGAATGACTCGAAATTAACTTCGTTAGCCATATCATACTTCTGTTCAGTTTCCTTCTTTTCCTCTTCGTTTTTCCATAAAGGAGACAATGGCTGTACGTATTCCTTTGGAGTCTTTTGAGGAGCCACTAAGTCAGGATAAACCGGTTCTCCTGGTGTCTCTTCTAAGGGCTGCTTATCAATAACAACAAGGCCGCCACTTGTCGTTACTCTGAAGCCACCTTCTGAGTTAGGAGCTGTTGAGACAGAAGAATTTGCAAAAGCATCTTGTAATCCGTCAACCGAACTGCCGATAGAGTCTCCCGCTTCTGCTGGAGTCTGTCCCTCAATATCAGCCTGATTAACAGACAACTTTATGTCTGCCACTTGCTGAGAAATATCGCCTTTCCAGTTATCAAGGTCAGCCTTTTTGCCAACACATTTAACTAGCGTGAAAGCAATAGCCTGGCAGATTTTCTCAAAGTTCTGCTTGTACAAAGTCATGTCAGTAGAGCTATTCATAAAGCAAATTTCTAATAATAACGAGTTCGCTTTACAGCCATTAGTAAATGCTAGCGACTTTGACTTTGGACCGCGGTCCTTAAATCCACCAGCAAGGGCCATAGCAGCTGATACTGCCGCCGCCATTTTATGCGTAGTAGAATCTCCACTTTTATAAAACGCCTCTGATCCAATTCCACTAGATGTGGACGTACCAGAGCTATTAAAATGGACACTCACATCCAATTTACGTGTTTGCTTATTGTGGTAATTTACAAGATGCGTTAAGTTAGCATTTTGCGTTGTACTGACGTCATCATAATAGAATTCGGCTGCTAAGCTATTCTCTTTAAGAATTTCTACAACACGTTTAGAAACGTTACGGGCCTCCCCTACCTCAGTCATTCCATTTCCGGATGTTCCCGCTACATGTGTCCCGTGTCCTGCTGAAATAATAATATCTGCCATCAGAATCCCTCCTGATATGTAATTACCTTACTTCCAGAAAGGGGCAGCTTAGAAACTCGTTGTTCGTATTCTGGCTGCATGACATGATAGTAATCACGAAAAGCTTGATGTAATTTTGTGTTATCAAATTCTTTTTTTCTTTTCCTCTTACTCATTTTGTTATTTACTCTACTCTTAAAAAAATTCGTAAAGTACTGTACACTCTTTGAATGCAACATTATCGAATCACGCTCCTTGATATATACCTTCATTCAGAGAAGTCCTTTGTACAGCGACATCAGTGCCTATCGGAATGAAAGGAAATGATACTTATCTTAGATGTGACTTTAATGTTCATTTATCATGAGTGTTTTAGCTGTAAAGTTTCAAACTAATGGGGTTAATTACAAAGTAGTACTTCATGAGATCTCTTTTCACCCTGTAACTATCCTGTCTTTAATTATACAAGACAATGTCAGAAGTGTCATTATGTTACCACGGTTTTTATAAAAACGTAAAAGTAATCATTTTAAACAGAATCTTGGTATTTGCAGATACTTTTTATAAAAAGGTTACCTAGAATTGTGATAATGAGTCTAACCATTTCATTGAACAAATAAAAAAGTTTATTACCTTATTTCTACAAATTTGCTTACATCAATTTATTTAAGCTTATATAAGCTTAAAGAAACTTACTTTATTATAAATAAATTATGTGGTAAACTATGGACAAAATAAGGAGGTGGAAATCGATTGGGAGGCGAATTAAAAAATAGAAAGAGAATTTCTGCTTCAATTAGTTTAACAAATTATGAGGTTTTCAAAGAGTTATCGGACATTACACGCATTCCTCAATCTCGATTGTTAGACGAGGCCCTTAATGACTTATTTGCCAAATACGAAAATGAATTAGCAACAGCCTATACTAGAAGCATTAAGGATGAAATTACTCACTACAAAAAGCATTCTAAGATACTGGAGGAGAAAAGACGATGAAAAAAGCGAAAATCATCTCCGTCCACATCCAAAAAGGTGGAGCAGGAAAAACCACTACAACCTCTTTCCTCGGTGGAGAGCTGGCCGCAAGAGGTTTTAAAGTTCTGCTACTGGATACGGACAAACAAAAGAATTTAACAGTTAACTATCGATTAAAATTTGAAGAGGATGATCCCGAGAAAAAAAGGAAAAACGTATACAACTTTATCATCAATTCAAAAAAGAAGGATTTTAATCCGTTTGATTACATTATTCCTACTGAGTTCGAAAACATTGATATGGTGCCTGCAGTATCAGATCAACCTTCAATAAGCAAGGAATTGGACAGCACAAATTTAGGCAGATTAGAGTTTGTAAAAAGTGCACTTCAAGGCTTGCAGAACGCTTATGATTTTATAATCATAGATTGTGGCCTTGATTTGGATGTTCTTTCCTACAATTGTTATCAAGCATCTGACTTTGTTATCGTTCCAGTTAATCCAGAACCAAACACAAAAGAGTGTATACCGCCTACTTATGCGTTCTTAGAAGAAAACATGGAACACAATCCAAACTTAAAAGCTGGAGTTGTATTTGTAAACGTCGATGCCAGAGAGTCTATCTCTAGAACAACTATTGCTTCAGTAGCTGAAGGGATGAAAGATCTTTGCAAAATTTTTGACATTCAAATACGAAGAGACACAAACGTGAAGCAAGCACAAGACTATCGCGTCCCTATTAATCTATTTGCGCCTAAATCTAAAGCCGCAATAGATGTTAGTATGTTAATTGATGAACTACTACTTGAATTGAAGGAAGTATGTCCTGAAAAAATGGGGGTATGATGTTAAATGGCTAGAACTAAATGGCAAAAACCAGCTGGTGATAACTTTGTATCAGATATGAGAAAAGCGGCTCAAAAGGCTGCCGAAAAAACAGAGATACAATTAAAAGATATTGTAGAAGAAGATACTGGTATTCGCGTACAAAAAATCCGTCTAAGTGACCTTCACGATGCTCCAAATGGCTGGAACGTCTATCGTGACATCAAAGAAGATAAGGATCTCTTTGAACGCATGCGCAAATCTATTCTAAATGTAGGTCTACTTTCTCCAATTATTGTTTGGGAAAGAGAGAAGGGTAACGGCTTTTATATCCTAATGGGCCATAGCCGTAAACGTGTATTTGAATATCTTTATAAAGAAGAAGGTTTTGAAGAATACGGCGAAATCTTTGCATTTGTTCGACCTCATGATTCCCTTACAAAAGCTGAAGCGATAGGAATTATCACAGACTCAAATATTTCACGAGGCAACTTAACAGAAGCTGAAAGGATTTTAGAAACGGGCTTACACATCGAAGCATTCGAAGAAGAAGCTCAAAAGATCTTCGTAGAATCTGGTAAGTATGCACGATTAAGAGATGTTATAGGTGAAATGATTGGCCGAAAAGATGGAAAAGACGTAGATAATATCCGTGCATTGTGTAGCCTCCCAAGAGAAGTTTTGGACCTCATTAACACTACACCAATCACTAAAACGCACCTACTAAATGTAGCCGTGCGTAACGAAGAAGTGCAGCAACTTCTAATAAATCATAAAGAAAAAATTACAAAGGAATTTGTGGCTATGTTAAAGCCAGGCCTTTCAGTCGAAGATATTAGAAAAGCGTTGGAAGAGAATTATATCAAACCTGAGCCAGATACAATTACAATTACTGTACCAGATGGTGAAGGATACCGTTTAACGAAAGTCTTCAGTAGTATTTTAGAAAACGAAGGGATAGAAGATTTCAAAGTAAAATTGAAGCGAAAAAGAAAAAAGACTACAGATTAATGTAGCCCATTTTTATACTCATATCGATATGATATTTTGACCATCCCTCAAAGGCAAAATAATTATCGAAAGGCTCTAGTGGTTTTAATCCAGAACTGCTAGAGCTTTTTAATCCAATGGCTTTTTGTTTTAGGTATTATTACATAAACTTTAAAGCAAAAGCTGTAGGACACTGCTTATTTCGAATTGTACCAACAAATTGAGTCTCAGACAATGGCTAATCGTCATAGGTGATTTTAGATATATTCATATTCAATAAAAATGGAGTAGGGTCAAATCCTACTCCCTTATTAGTTTGATATCAAATGCTTCTTTCTTTGAAACAATTTTTAAAGCAACTTCATCCCAACTATCGTTACAGATAAGTTGGTAAACGAAAACAGTATCATGAATAGAATCAGAACGTTCAAGGCGACCATGTCTTTGAGTCTGAATCGCGTAACTCTCAGCAGGCTCTATTTCAATTAAGTACTTACAATGTGATAAATTGATGCCTTCAGCTCCCGCATTGGAAGCCAATAGAACCTTGAAATTGTCATCGTCACGGAATTTTGTATAGGCTTCTTCATAACGTTCTTCACTGGTAAACTCACCATGAATTTGTGCTATTTTTACGTCAGGGAACTCTTTCGCAAATCTTTTAATAATAATATCCTGCATCTTCTTGAAACGAGAATAGATTGCGACTTTTTCTCCCGACGAAATAATTTCCTCGACCAATTCTACAAGGATTTGCATCTTGTTTGACTTTGCACCTGTAATAAATTGAGAAGCCATCTCTGATTCACTAAGGGTAAATAGTTCCTCAGAATTAGCCAATTGTTGTGCAAACGTCTGATGTGCCAATATTAAGGCCTCGACTTTTGCCAATTCCGGATTATTAAGGGCATCTCCTTCAGTCTTAAAATTGGCTCGAATGGCTTTCTCCTGCTCTTTAAGCTCATCTATCTTTTGTGTAATATTGATGTACATCTTACGTTGAGCAGGTTCAAACTCACAGTATCGTTGCATTACAACGAGTTTTGGTAGAAAATTTGCGACCTCTTCTTTTGATTTTATAAAAAGACTAGGAGCAATTTTTTCACGTAACTTATCTAAATTTTTAAAACCTACAACTTTTCCATAACCAGCATATTTAATATAAAGCGCAGAGAAGTTACCCCATTTAGGAAATGTTTCTGGAGAAACAAATCGAAAAATCCCATATAAGTCTTCAGGGTTTTTTCCTACCGGTGTGGCTGTAGCCCCTACTTTATATGGCACATCTGAAAATTCACTGACAGCCTTAGAACGTTTAGAATCTTTGGATTTAATGTATTGAACCTCATCAGCAAAAATGTACTCAACATTTGCTTGTCGAAGCTCCTGACTGACATCTTTTTCTCTTAATGTCTCATAATTAAGAACAAACAAATCTGCATCTTTAAATTGATCTTTAAACACTTTTATAGATTCTTTTTTTAGATTGATGATCTCTTTTTGAATTTCTGTAACTTTCGAATCTTTCGGGTTATTCTTCAGTAGTTTTTTTAGAGCATTCTCACGTCTCTTTATCTTTGTTAAAATAGGCGCAGCTACTTCTTTTGAAGACAAGACTACTTTTGATTTTAAGTCAGAGAATTTCTCTACCTCTTTGTGCCACTGGTATTTTAAAGATGCTTTCACAATAATCATCCCAGGGCCACTCACTTTACCTCTTTCTTTTAATTCTAAGTAAGCGCCAATACCTGTACAGCTTTTTCCTGCGCCACAAGGAAGAATTAAGAGAGTTTCATGTGTGTCTACTATATATTTAATCGCCTCTTTTTGATATTCATAAGGTTGAAGTTTCAAGTTTTTGCCCATGCTCTCGTAGCCGGACACTTCTTTTTTTATAGAGACAGGAATTGCCGTTGGTTTTTCTGGTACCTTGAATAAACTCTTGATAACTTTAATACCATCTTCATCAAAAAACCAGGCTTTATTTTCAATATCGTAGTCTTTCTCTTCGACCATCATCACTTTATTAATATACTCATTGAATTGGTGACGCTTACCAGCAAACGTCACCTTGTATCGGTCGTCGACTTTTTCAATGTTGATTAAGCTCAAAGCCGGTTTCACCTCTATTTTATTTTTCAAATATAAACTTACTCATTAGTCGTAGTATTTTAATTACTGCAACTTCCTCACCATAATAGGCCACGATTTCAGCATCAGATTTATCATAAGAATAGATAAGATCATCAACGAGAGATTTAGATCTCCAGAAACATTCTTGGATATCTTCATAATTAAACGTTTCAAGTAGTTCGTGTGCAGCATTGTTTATACAACGCAAACTTTGGTCAATTTTTGCTTCATTCAATGAAGTTACTGTAACTGTTGCGCGTATGTCCATTTTTTTCATCATATGATAAAAGATAATTTGACTTGATCGGTCTAGGGACTGTATCAAATCCCTCACGAACATCATAAAGCAATATCTTTTGTAGTCCATTTGGTTAATATGTACAGACCCTACCTTACGATAAAATAATCCTTTTAATTCTATAATGTTGTCATAAAACATCGTAAACCTTTGATCCTGAGTTGTTGATATAAAATTTGGCTGTCGAAGAATACTAGACAAATGATAGCCCCTCCCCTATCGAAGTTACTGAAAAGAGAAGACAATCTTGTTAACTCTTCGTGAAATCAATAATGCTTTGGTAGAACTCTTGTCCAACATCAATATATTGTTGAAATAAATTTGCACGATAAGCTTTAGAATTTTTCGCTTCGGCACTCATATTGCTATCTTTCAACGCTATTTGTTGCACCTGCCAATTGAAAATTTGCAAAAATTCTTGCGTGGCATGAATTAAGTCGTCTTTAAATCGCACTGATCGATCGAGATTAGCTTCTAGTTTCCCATTTAATAATATTAATTCATGGTTCTTGTCTTGAAGTTCTTGACTCTCTACCAGTACTTTTTGAAGCATAGTATGACCTTGATCTAGTTGCTCTTTCAGCTTTTCAATCTCATCCATTTGGTTCAGGACCTTTTGCTCAATGTAAAGTCTCATAGTAGATTGGTCTTGTTCTAATCTTCCTAAAAGAATTGAAATGGCTTCCGATGGCGACTTGTCGTTCAATTGCTGCAAGTTAATTGTCACGGATAAATCCTTTGGCTGTTCGTCTACTGTACTATTATTCCCTTTAGAATCTACAATAGTTCTCGTTTCAGTCTCTTTTAAGAATATCCTAAATTTGTTACCACCGTCAATAAGTAGTTTGTTATTTAGCAAAAAATTGGTTATATCTTCTATGTCATTTTCAAGAAGTAAAAGAGTGTCAGACATTTCTTCTGCCGAAGGTAGATCAAATGGCTCAGTTCCGTACATAGTTTTTAAGTAATTCAAATATGACAGAATATTGTAAAGCTCAGAATGATCTCTATATCCTAATTTTTGTTTAATAAATTCAACCTCTTCTTCGGTTAAATTACTATACCTCTTATTATCAATTGCCTTAAACTTTGTCTCTTTATCTACAAATCTAAATTGTAATGGTTTTTTACTTTTCGATGGATCTAAATTCAGTTTGAAAAGTATGTTTTCATGAACCTTTAAATTTTCCATTAATCGCTTTGTTACGGAAGATCCTGGTGTTGTACCAACAAGTTTTGCAATATCACGATACGTTAAAGTAACCCAGCTGCCCTCCTTCGTGTTCTCTAAAATATAGTCAACCAAAATACTTAATTCATCCGTGAGGTCCTTTTTAATTGCCATACTTTTAATCCTCCCTAATGTCCATAATCGCATTAGGTAGACTTCGTCTATCTCGTCTATAAATCGCGAGGCAGTTGTTCTCATTGTTTGTCATATTATATAGAAACATTTTTCGGTCGTGTAATAAACAATATTATTCTGCTCGTGAAATGGCTACGTAGAATAGTCGCCTCTCCTCGTCTACCTACTTTGAAGTAGTCGCCCTGTGATGTGGCGTAGTTCCTTCTTTGGCACCTATTATAATCACGACAAGGGATTCTAAACCATTCGAAGCATGTACCATAAGAAGCTTCCCTTGATTTTTTTCTACAAAATTCAAAGACATGCTGAAGTCATAGAATGTCTCATTTCGTTCTGCGACTCTCTTAAATCCCGTAAATTCTGTAGACAATCTTCAACGTCCTGTTCTACTGAAAGATAACCTTCATAATCAATTAACTTAACCTGGTTATATCTTCGATTAGCCCTTAAAACGAAATACCCTTCTCGGATTTTTGCTGAAATAGCGCCATTATTTATTGAAGTTGTCTAGGCCTTCTATTGCTTTTCCTTTAATACTATCCCTTTTCATACTCCAATTAAACTCATTTTAGCACTTTTTTATTCATTTGCAACTATCACAATGTTTGAAAATACTTTTCAGGACTTTCTTCTTTAGGCACATTAACGACACGCTAGAATACTTGTTAATGCTAATAATTATGCAAAAAAAGAACCTAAGACATAGTGTCTTAGGTTCTTTTTAATTAGAAAAATAAGCCTCTAAAATCTCCAAGTATTGAGACAAGGTGAAGATTTAATTGGCCATATGATATGAAGAAGATTCTCTTGTCTTTTGGTAAATTAAAAACAAATAATTTTTGCATTCCTCTGCTAACATATTATTATTATTAGCCAGCAAAGAATACGTAACCGCTTCTTATATCAAAGTATTGCTTATGCTTGCTTACTATATACTCAGCAAGTGTTTTATGTGCTTTAGATATTTGGGAAAGATCATATGATACCAACATTTCTGCAATTTCACTATAATCTTTACCCTCATGCATATACCAGAATGCTTGATCAGCTGAGTCAAATATTGCAATAGCGGAAGCCAAATCATCTAGCAGCCAACCATTAGGTATATCTTCAGAATACATTTCAAGGAACACCTTAAAACGTTCTAAATTTTCTTCTCCCCAGTACTGATTTTCTTTTATATCTAACAATTCTTCTGGCGTAAATTGGATAGTCATAGAACTTCCTCCTTATAACACATTAGTATATTTACCATAATTTACTTGTATAGCTACATTTATGCAATTAAGGGCTTTCAGCATTTCGTTTACATGTAATGTATTTTCCTAAAATTTCCAGAAACTTTATCTATCTTATATATTTTTATAATGAACTAAATAAAGTTATTCAGAATTTTTAGTAAAGTATGGGAAATTACTTCCCAACGGAAAAGTTTTAATTACTTTTTGTAATGCTTACTTGCACAGTAACAAATATGATCAATTGTAAAACAAAAATGAAACCTGAACTATTTAGCACTTCAAAGAATTCCTTTTTCGTGAATGAATAAAAGAGGATTATCAATGATAAAACCATAAATGAATGAGAAGTAAGCCCCAAAATTTTATTTTCATCCTTTAATAAATCTTTAATTATCTTTTTCATATTCCACCTACTTACATTAAAAGAGGATAAATATTTAATTGTATGCCACTGAATATCTCTTCTTAGACTATATCTTCATCCAATACTAATGGAATTAGTATTATGGTATTTATAGTAAACTTGATATGTATTAGGAAGAGAGTGAATAATTTGTTTCATCGCTTTTAAAAGGTTTTCTTTGTATTCAGCGTTTATTAAGATAACGTCTTGTAATTTTTCATGTTTTAGAATGTATGTCTCATATCCTAGGCATGCATGTATCCATTCATTTAAATGATCTGACTCTCGACTATTACTGAATCCCGTGTAGATACAAATATGGTCAGCAACCAAGTTTAAGCCTTGTTCTAAGATGTACATAGTGAGAAAGAACGGAGAGTTCATGTAATTTAGTACATACTCTAAGGTAAAGTTTTGTGCCTTATTAAGCCAATCATAAAAAATACGTAACTTACTTGTGTCAGTCCATTCAGCAACTAGTATGTCACGCTTCCTATAAACATGTAGGTTTTTAAGCCATCCTGTCTCTTCGATTATTTGTAGTTTGAAATCAAACAACTCTTTGTTACGTATATGATGGCTAATCGTCAATTTTGTTAAATTCGCATCATGCCAACTCATATCACTACGCTTCATTTCAGCTGGTGTTGGATGAACATGACGAAGGTCAGTATTACCAGATTGATATCCTGAAGTAATAATAGATAGGATTTTCTCTAGTTTTTTTATACACATTATTTGGTCAGACATTAAATATTCCTGATATATTGGCATTTTCTTACCCCCAATTACTTCATGTTGTTGATAGATAATGTTAATAGATTCTTAAATTCAATGATTTTCGTAATACTAGCAATGTCTTCTTTTACATAGTGAGAGAAGACTGATTCCAGTTCATCTAAAAACTGGTTCAATTCTCCCTGTGAAATAGAAAGGTTTACATTAAATTCTGAAGTCGTAATGACTGAAACGTCCATTTATCAACATCTCCTTATTTTATAGTTAGAATTATAGCTTAGACCCTTACTCAATTTAGGTATTTCTGTTTTAAGCTAAAAAATGATGAATTTCGTCATTATGTTTGGATAAGTTTTATAAAAACGTCCAATTGTTTCGCAAGCTGTTCATATTCAGCCATTTTAGCAATGACCTCTGGATTACGAGGTATTTTTTCTAACTCTGCCTTACGTTGCTTCATTACTAAGGAAGTAGCACGTAGCATCGGCTTTAAAATATAAAGATCAAATGCGTCTCCTTCTTTTCCCTGAGACATCTTTAAAGATTCTTCCATCATAATTGATACAACGCCATGACGGGCCGCTCTCCCTTCAAATGGGGAAGCAACCACGCAAGCGCCAAGATAATTAATTAATCCAGCACGGATTTGTGTTAAATCATTTGAATACAAGGCTATCACCTTTCCTGGATAATTCTTTATTTGTTTGAATCTTCCACATTATCTGTATCAGACAGGTTAATCAGTTTCATGCAAACTACCCCGATGAAAAGAATTAGCCCGAAAGTAACTATAATAATGGGTAACGTAGTGATAAATGAATCATCATTTATTGCAATGTAAACTGAAACGACCCTGTCTGGACATTTTTATTATTGAAATACTATAACTAGTTGGCAACGCTCTAACTAAACAGCGAATATGTCAAAGGAAACACGTTTACTAAAGCTTTTAGTTGCATTAAGAAAGCCTACTGAAGTCTATCATGCATTCGTAACTTCCCACATCATCTTTAGTGCATCCTAAACAAACGTGATTTCATACATTTCATTATATCTACTGGATAACCGTCAAAAAATTCAAAATTTCAAGGTTCCTCAAGTATAGTATTATGCCACGCCTCCCGTTGTGCATTCATATAATTATTTTCTCTAATCCGCTCAGTTCTGTATAACAAGATAGTAAAACAAGTTACTAGTAGAACCTTTCTATCCTTACTTATTCTTCAACAATAGACATAGAATTAACTGAAAGTTCGTAGACCGTCTTAATATCACCTGTTTTTGAGCGATAATTACGAGATTGAAATCGTCCATGAATCGAAACACATTCCCCTACTTTTAAATTTTTTGCTAAAGTAGCGTCAATACCCCAAGCAATTGTAGGAATATACGATTCTTTTCCGAAGGAACGATTATGAGCCACTAATAGATCAGCAATCCGACGTCCCTGGCCAGTTTCACGATAAACTGGTTTTTTCACTACAAACCCTTGCAAGTCAATAACATTTTTGTCACCGATTTTAGCTAATTTTTCTTTAGAGATCTCCTCGATTTCTTGTAGATAATTAAACACGATTAAGCGACTTTTACCATCAATTTCTCTATTAATTGTTCGTATTTCTCCAATAGAACTTACATAATCACCGATCTTTATAGGATTATTATGTAGTAACTTGTGAGACACGACAAAGGGTATAGTGTCAAAGGCACCGCTTTTACGTGGCACTTCTACAAGAAACTCATAAAAGTTATTGTCCTGTAAACTATGTGACTCTCTAATTTCTAGTACTTTTCCTGATAGTAATGTTTTATTTTTCATATTTATAACCTCTCTCTAATATGTTTCAAGTTCATCTCTTAAACAGAGATAAACAATACTATACCTTTGTTACTTTGAATAAAGGTATATACAAGTAACCACTTCTATTATTATTTAATTAGCAATAGAAGAAGGTTATGTACAGGGTAATGATATGAGGTCATCGTCGATCTGGATGTAGCTAAGGTGAAAAGTTTATGATATCAACCATTTTTAATACCAAATGAATACGAGATGCACAACTCAATACCTTCAGGATTTACCAAATTTAAGGCTGTCTAGCTTTCTCCACATTTAGAGTTTTATCGAATATAGGCAATATAGCTTGTGTCTTGTACTAGTCGCTCATGCACTACTTAACAATCCTTGCTAAATCACCTTTCTCAGATATAGTTCTCCTTCGTTTACTTTGACAAAGTGCCAGCTTACCAGGCAATCCAGTAAACTTCATTGTTTTGCCTCATGTCATATCTTTTCTTTTTCTAACGACGCGGGGTTTGAGGTTAGCCATAAATATTATGAATATTTTTCCTCAGTTGAATCGTGTCTTGCTCCAATAAGTCATATAGTTGATTTTCTATTAAGCTTCGAAACGTTTGGCCTAAGGTCAAAGGCAAAAATAACTACAACCTTTTCATTAAAATACATTCTATCTTGGGCTAACCCCATTGAAATTATTGTATTTTATCAATCGCTCCACAAAAAATTTAAGATCACAGAGAAGCAAACGTGGTCCTTTGAATTTATTGGATTGCCATTAGCATCCATTGTATCAAACTAGGTATAGATTAATAGACCTGGAATTAAGTAGGTACGGAGACTAGATGTTCTTTTACTTTATAATATCTAAAGTCCCTATTAAATATGTAAAAAAGTAATTCTTGTTCTTCTACATTGTTGTCTACCCGTCTACTAATGTTCAATCAATTATCTTGTCACTTCAAGCTATATTAGTAGACAGAGACATGAATCATAGATAATACTTTTAATAAAGTTTGCACATTACTATACTTCAAATCATCCAGCAGGATTAATGTCATTGAATTACCACTTAAGATACTATTAAAGCCTCTTGTCTTTATTGAATGGTATCAGAAATCTCTATCTTTTCTCTATTGTTATCTTCTTACCCACAATCTAAGAAAGGCAATGGAATTGCATATTCTTTCTATAGTTACTGCCCAGCTAACCTATAGCAGAAACTAATAACATATGAGCTTTGTATAATAAACTATGCCACACCAATTCTTCTACTTCTAAAAGGTTGCTGCTGGTGACAGCCTTTGTTAAGAGATGACATTCGCATTTTTTGTGCTTGCTATTAAGACAAGAATATATAGATTGAGCTTTTAATGTACCAAACCCTACTACATAAGCTTTACAAGAATCTTCTTAACAGCAGCGGATACTTGGTTGATGTTCCTAATCACATTTTGTAGATATATATTTATTATATCGTCATTTATTTCTCCATAAATAAGACAAGACCCTCCTGTATAATCTTGTCTCTATTCTAACAATAGAAGACTAGTTGAATCAATACTGATTATGATAATGGTCATATTGCAAGTATTATCATAATGTAGATTTATAGTTGAACAATTATTGCATCTTTTTCTGTAAGAGTATTTTCCCTTCCCCCAATTCTCGAATAAACTCATCGTCAATAATATCAATACAATTAATACTTTGTATTGTATCAATAACAGAAGGAACTGAAATATAAGCTACTGAAAGGGCTCCCATACTAAAAAAATAGTGTTCAACTTCTTTTAAATATACTTGCAAGTTCCTCATTCCCCCAGCCCTATACTATAATCTTAAATAATTTCTTTATCATAACTGACTTACGCTATCTCTAAGACCATTTCACCATCTTTATAAATCAATGTGCCCTTCTCATTTAATAAAAGACACGTATAGTTTAGATGAGTTTCGAACTGGGGATTATCAGTAGAAAATTTCTTAAACCAATGATCAATTAACCCACGAGATCCAATACATACATTTACACAGGTACCGTCTTCATCTTCATAGTGTTCTGTTGTACAGGTTGGGGCTCCCCAAACTTCTATAGGATCCTTGCCTTCAAGTGGTGCAGCAACTTCCAATTTAATATTATTATGGTCATCTAAATGTTTCACTTTAAATTGTTGAATATCTTCTGCTGTTCCAATAACAGTCACAATTGTATGATAAGTATTTATCATGTTATCTCTCTCCTATCTTAATGAATCTACTGTCTTTTAGCTTTATCTTATATGTACTTATGATTAAGTCAATAACTAAAATTCTTTTACCACGGATATAAGATTATATTAATAATAAATGATATTAATATCAATACCCAAGACAAGCTTTTTCCATTTCAGCTTAACTTAGTGTCAGCTTCCTTCAAAATAGAATGAACAATTTGTTGAAGCCTATTTTTTGTATCTGGATCTTTACATTTTTCAGATGTCATAGCGATTTTAGTTGCAATTTTTAGTAAGAATTCTCTATCTAGCTGCATGATTATACACCTCTAAAAACAAATAAAAGTCGAGAAGAATTTAAGGCTCCGTCTCGACTTCTTTTATTTGTATATTTTTTCTCCTCACATGATGTGGTATTGTGAAACCGTTATGGCATGTCAATTGGCCAAAAAACTACATAAACCTTTCTTACTAAGCATCTTTAATTTTATTAACTAAACAATCAATTTCCTTGATAATACGTTTTTCAACTCTAGATAACTTTACTCAAGACTTTTATATTTATAAAATTAATAGATCTTTATCATCTTACAGTTTAACGCTACGCCCCCAGAGAGACTTGAACTCCCGACTCACGACTTAGAAGGTCGTTGCTCTATCCTACTGAGCTATAGGGGCATGGAAACAAACACTTACTAAAAGTCACAAGGCATTTAATAGCATCATTAACTACTACTAAAGCTATTGTTTGTATAATATAAACCCCCCTCAGCTGATAAGGATATCCTATATGACCTTTGTCTAGATAAAATAATAAAGACACGTTTGTTGTCTTTATTATAATGGCATTAGTTTACATATTGCAAGCTTTTAAATTTCCATAAATTTCTGCCCTGCCTAAACAGTCGGAAAGTTGACGATTACTAGCATAATTTAATGCAGTACTATTTGTTTTGAATTAGCGCTCAAATAAAATAAGGAGGCAATTTACCTCCTTATTTTATTTGAGCTTATCTTGAAATACACTAAGCTCTTTTAATTTATCCTCTAATGTGGTGAGTCTAAATTGCAATAAATTAACTGACTCATGAAGTTCTCCAATGTATTTTTCTTTCTCTTTATCAGAAAGCTTTGCTTCATCTAGATTTTTATTAAGCGTTTCAATTCGTTCTTGTTTAACAAAAATAATATCTTGGTATTCATTGATCTTGTAAAATAAAATTAGGATTGTACTAAGTAACAAAACATAAATCGTTATTTTTATGATTTTCATCATTTCACCTCATATCCTGTATTTTGATTAGCCAAGATAAAAGCGTCAATCTGATTCATAGTTGTAGCTATCTTAAATCCCCATTTTGAATCACTAGAATATCGCTTATTTACACCAGCAAGCGTTGGACCAGCATAGTACTGTCCAGAAGTCAAAAGATAATTGGCTTTTAATTTATTTGCTACAAAGACAACCCCATCTTCAATTGAGCTAAAATGAACGGCTGACTCATAAGGGGATTTATCATAAGCTCCATAGCCAAATAAGTTGCTTTTATTTCTAGCTATAGCTGAATTCCCCCAACCGGATTCATGAATAGCTAGCGATGTTAAGAAGATTGCATTTACCCCAGTCTCTAGTTCCGCATTTACAAATGTAGCTCCTAATCCAGCCATATTTGTCCCCTTTAAAAACTGATTTAACTCGTAAGTTGTGACTGCTGAGGGTGTCAAGAGATTTAAAGAATAAGCGTTATTACTTGGGTATCCGACTGCTTTACTAGAATATAAAAGCTTACCTCTATTTAAGACAAGACGGGAAGAAAATGTTACATGATTTTCTTGTAGTCTAAATTTTGATGTGAAGGCTTCAAAATATGCATGCTCTGCTAATTCTAATTGTCTTTCAGATACAGTAATTAATTGCTCCGTTTTTGCTTCCAGTTCAGCTATCAATGCAAGCTTATTTTCATAATCCTCTAAAACCCTTGGATTAGCTGATGCAGGTAACACTGTTAGTGATAATCCAACTCCAGCTGCAAATAATGCTTTTTTCAAGTTTCCTCATCCTTTCATCTTACGCATTGTCTTAAAGATAAGGCGAATGCTTGGGTTTACTTGGCTTTGTACGCTTTTTTATATGCTTCTTTACACATGGTGGGTGCTTATATATATTACATAAAATATATACTTTATTCCCTAGATACACACGAATTTCGCCATAATGTTAATAGAAAAACAAGAGCAAAATGTTACTTGCTCTTGTCTTTATCTCCGATCTCTAATCGACGGTATATCTTAGTTCTCCCAGGTTTTAACTCTTGTAATTTTCCTTGCTTTATCTTGTATAAGTCTTTATAATGAGACCTATAATATGTGTATTCAATTTCTGAGGTTTTGAGGAGCTCCGGCGTTACGATCGCTAGGAGTTCCTTTTTCTTTTTCAACTGTCTGATTCGTTTATGCGAGAGTAAATCCTTCTGAGTAAAATACCCTTGCCTCTCTAACAAATCTTCAGCTGCTGCTTTGAATCTCTCAAAAGCCTTCATCGTTTCTGTGGATTTTTTGTTCTCTTTTGTGTCCTGTACATAATGAGTTGATGCTTCCTCTTCAGAAGTCCCCCACACATATGTCTCACGTTTATCTGCATGTGAAAATGAAAAATTTTTATCCTCCAAATCTTTCAATCTCTTTTCCGCATCCAAAAAGACCCTTTTCGTAAGAATTGGAATTCTAATAATATTTGTTCTGTACTGATGGAGTAATCCTTTAAATCGAATTTTATCCCTCTTTCGTGCTCGAGCCTCATGCACAAACAGAACATCAGAATTTTCTGGTAAATACTCAATAAGACCAAGCGTTGCTGCTAAGTGCATTTTTTTGTGAATAGTCTTCACACTACTTCCCGCAACTGCTCTATCTTGCATCCATTTAGAAATATTCCTTACTTCCGCAATGTAAATTGCTTCTTCTTGACTCGTTATAGAAATATCTGGTAGATATATTTTAGCATCTAGCATCATCATTTCAAGTAATAACAATAACCGAGAAGTTCTAAGTCGTTTATAAAGCCTAGGAGCAAATGCCGCAATTCTTTTATCTGCATATCTATACATTTCTGCAAAATCATCAAGCTCTCGACGTTTTTCTTTTTGCCATTCAGTCTCTAAAGTAAGATTGAATATATATGCAATATGATGACGTACCGAAGTACTGGATAACCCAGATAAAGCTTCAAATAAATCAAATATGTCTAAAGAATAATCTTCACAGCAAGCATAACATTTATATTTCGATTTACCTTCAGAAGTATACTCAAATCTAGCAGAGGGATTTTTATCCTCATGATCTGGCAAAATACAAGATATACTTTCATAAGCTTCGCATCCAAATAGAATCTCCATCGGAAAAACAGAAGCAGAATGATAAAAATCTCTGCGACCCCTTATCACCATTGGCTTTAGCTCATCCAACCAAAATGGGAACATTATATCCTTAGTTATATATATATTATTAGTTAATCTATGTACTAAGGATATAAATGTTTCTAGTTTGGTCAAGTTACCTTCATGCCTTGTGGCAGTAGGGCTAAAGGCAGTTTGGATTCGTTCTGCTACTATGTTTTTGATTTCATCCCAATCATGATTAGCTATTAATTTAACCATTTGATTAGTAGACTTCTTAGCAGCATTTCTAATTTGGTCTTTTCTTTCTGCAGCTGGACCTTTCGATCTTACTGCTGCTTTGTACGTGATTGGAACATCTAATAAGTGTTTAATAGAATTAACAACATCGTAATTCTCGTAAACTATTTGCTTACCGCCAAAAAATAGTCTTGCAGCATCTGTACAGCTTGTATCTGATAGTTTATAGCCTTTATAGAAAAAGGATTCCACTAGAGACATAGTAAGTCGTTCTCGGAGACTTTCATTGGTTACGAGATTATCTACTACAAAGAAGACTCGGTATTTTCTATGATTCTTTTCTGAGGATAGAGTTTCATAGATTACTGATGGATAAATTTCTCTGGAACTACAGATATCGAGAATATCTTGTATTTCTAGATAGAGTTCACCTTCATATTTTACCTTGTCGAACTTACCTGTTTCCTTGTTCCTCACTTTGTATTCATTGTCGATATCAATAGCAAAGATTTGTTGGGACTTCCAGGTTCCTTTCGATGCAGTAGGACGTATTTTTTCTCCCTTGGCAATGGCTTTTAGATGTTTATCACTTAAGCCAAGTTCACCCAAAATTACTGTTTGCCCTCGCATAATATATGTCATTATTTCGGGAAGTGTAGCTGTAACAGGATGGTTCATAATTCGAACTTTTACAAGACCAGCACATTTTAATGCCTGTTCTTTAGTAGAAAAGCTTTGCGGATCCACCATGATGCTATATTCAGTTGTGTTAGACATGTCTAGGTATGTCCCCTCCCTCGCCCTATAATGTGGACAACTATTCGACAATTAATAGCTCGTCCATAGCTACATTATACAGCTTTGCCAAACGAAATAAAATATCCACAGATACTTTTCTTTCTCCGTGCTCAACTAGCCAATAGCCAGTTGGAGTTTTATAGCCAAGTTCATTTGAAACGAAACTTATGCTGAATTTTGCATCTTCACGCAAATTCTTGAGCTTTTCTAAATTAATATGTACCACCTCGTCACCTCCATAGACGCCCCCCACAGAAACTTTATTACTCTGTAGAAGGAGTCATTTAAGGTTACTGGCTTTGGCTTTAAGATGATTTCTTAAATATGTTATCCACAAAAATTATAAATTGCCTTAAGATTTCGTAGCTTAGATTCGTCATTTATCCACAAGTAGAGAAGTTTTTAAAAAGCCATATTTTAAGGGTACTTAAGTGATATTCTGAAGCTTCAGAATAAAAAAAGAGTATATTGTTATGTTTTAAGATTTAGATTTACACTCAGAATGTCGTAGAATAGGCTTTAGAAGCTCCCAGAAGAGTTCTATAAGCTTTTTAATAGTTTTATTCATCCTAAGTAGTAAGAGCTTTTTAACGTCATTCTGGTAATTTTAAAGAGCTATTGAAATCATTTCAACACAAAACATTTTTAAGCGCGTCACTTAAATTTAGATTAATGTAAAATCTTTAATAGCAAATCTGATTAAATAGATTCTCTTAAATTTAATTGTCAGATAACATTTCTATCGTGTATTTCTCTACAAGATGTTTTTTAATCTCTACTTTAATTTGATCTAGTGCGATTTGGGCATTAGGCGATTTGATATACTGAATTAATTCAAATGGCTTTTTGTCTTGCCAATTAGTGTCTTCAGCTAATCGATGCTCAAGGATGTTTTTAGAGAACATTTCGACACGCTGATTTACAGAATAGCGTTGATTAACAATTTCTTTTAACTTATTCGGCATTAGTGGTTTTAAACCAGTATAAAGCTCTCTTGTATAGCCAGATTGGGCCCATGTTATGTTTTGATTTACTTCATTCCAAACGATCGAACGATGTTCCCATTCTTCCTGTGATATATGAGGAGGTTTACTAGTATCATCCCAATAGTCGTATTCTTGGAACCTAGAATTAGTACGGAGAATATCTAAATAACGTCTTTGTGAGGAAAAAAACTTTAAAAGAAATTGATTTTGGTAAGGATAGATAACGACGTCACAAGTAAAATCAAATTGAGGTAAAGAAAGACCTGTTTTCTTATTTTTTTGTTCGGCATCCCAAATTTTATAATAAAGGCCTGTTAATATACTAAAACCACCCTTAAGATAATTTTGAAGAGGACTAGAATGCTCTATGCTAAGTTTTCTTGCGATAGTACTGTATTCATGAGCAGCTAATAGATCCGAATAACGTTCATGTGTTATTTCTACAGCCGCGTCGTTTACTAACTCCTGGAATTCATTTAATAGTTCATGCAGTTCTCCCATAGAAGCTGTGATTTTAAACGAGTTGTATATTTTCATTGCTTTTCTCCTCCATTAAAGGGCTATCCACTTACTTAGACAACCTTACATTATTAATCATTGCTTGAATGAGTATGTGTTAGTTAAACAGATATTCAGATGAATTCCTCCCCCCTCTAAAGCCAATAAAGCGAACGGAAAATTGAATATTCTATGTACCGCTATCATAGTAACATTAATAAGACATGACGGTGTTCTACACCTTGTCTTAATGCTAGAGTAAAAGATAAGAGACGTCAATCCAGCCTAGACGTAGTGTTTTCGCAGGTAAAAACGGATTTAATTATGAACCAATGAACTAATTTGATATTTAAATGTATACTAAAATTAAACAAAGTAAAATCTAAAGATCGACTAAATTCGACATGTATAACTTTTTATGGAGACTATAAGAAGTGTAGAATCTTGCTCAAATAATTTGAGTAAGTTCCATAACATCAATTATCTGAATAGTTAGATAATAAAGGGAATTTAATTCCCACTATTGGATATATATTTTTAATATGAAAAACTTCCTAATATATGTGAAGTAGAATCGAAGCTTTCGTATCTAATGAAAGTGTCCATAAAAAATGTTACAAAAGGGTTTATCTATCTTCTAATAAGATTTTAGTATCTCCCTATATAAGTTTAAATTAAAACTACCTTTTAAAAAAGAATTTCCAGGCCATAGTTCTATGATTAAGTTCATTGTAAAAATATTAACATCCTGACTATTGAAATTAAGAGCAATCGTTGCTACTGTAATTCAAAAGTTTGTTTAACTATCTTTATAAAGAATATTTTATATTTTAATTTAAAAAGCCTTTAAAAATGATCAATAATATGACGAGTAGTATCCTTGTTTCAACATACAAGGGGTATAAAAATTAGAGATAGTATGTAAAGATTATTTATTAACTCAAATATGGGAGTTATTATAGTTTCTATCAGAAGGAGATAGTAGTATCTTTTTTATAATTACCAATAAGGAACTCCTATAAGATAGGGGATTGATTTATATTCTCTTTTACTTATTTAGCTTTATTGACAAATTGAACCTCAACCTTTGTTATACTTTCTCCCCAACCAGGTATTTCTTCCATAGTAGCGAAGACTGGATATAAACCATCACCAACACCACTGCGGAATGCAACTGCAAATCCTTCATGACCTTTACTATATGCAATAGGGCCACCTTGTTTTTTGTTATCACTAGTAACATTACAAATCTTTTCATAAGTTGAATCAGTTTCTTTATCAAAGACGATTTTTTTACCAAGCGAAAGGGATTGCATATATGCATAACTAAGTATTTCATTAGCTAAATTTTCATTCTTTACTGCAGCTTTAATAATATGATTTTGGTAAGTAAAATGCAACTTCGGATACTTTAATAAAAGAAGATTATAAATTTCATGGTGAGCTTCGCCCCATAGCTTAACTCCGATTATATTGTCATTATAGCCTTTCCACTGACTATTAATATAACAGGGATCCATAATAATTAACTGACCTGAATCTACACCAACGTGACCTAATAATACTTTTTTCATAAATGTGCCTCCCGTATATATTTTATAATTTCTAGGTATTTATTAGTTGCATTGTTAAAAAATATTTTTCTTTGTTGACATAAGAAATACCTCCAAAAGTATAGAATAGGCACTCATTAGTAGCACATAAACAAATCAATATTTATATATTAAAGCACTATACATCCTTGAAACTTCATAAATTACCACCTGCATAAAATACAATTCCTAGTATAACCTAGATCAGATATTATTTGAAACCCTGTCTTCTATTTTTCGGAAGACAAAGTCAATTTAAGTAAGATACAGTTATTCTTTTATCAATGAACCTAAGTAAAAAAGAAGATATATGTTTTTCGTATATAAAGGTATAGAGATTTGTGTTTGTTTTATCCATTTAAATATTTACAAAAAATTTTTCACTTCTAGATGTATAAAATCATTCAAAATGGTTACTATAATAGTAAATAGATAACTTCTCACAAAACAAAGAAATTAGAGTTGTATTTGTATGTATAAATGACAATCATTTTTTAAGGTTGGATGCTAAAAAAAAATGGATAAATTATTTGGAAAAACAGTACTAGTTTTATAGGATATAGATACTTTTAAGAACTAGTATTTTTTGATCCGTCATTAATGAAGTATTTCACCAATAACAAGACCTTAGTTAAAAGCATCATCATTTAGTTGTAAACTTAATATAGATAAGTGGGTGGTGCATAGGGTGTTGTTTTTTAGAGTAGGGGAGAACTGCGAAGATCTACACCAATATCACTTTAAGTAACCCTGTATAGAATCTTTAAAAAATCTCGTTTATCAACGTTAACAGACAAATTATAAGTTTAGAATTTTGCATATGTATTCTGGTTTACTAAATTTTGTTCTTAAGAAGAAGGGCTTAAATTGGGAGTAGACAATTTTTAAAATGCTGTTTTTGAAACAATTAGTTTATAACAAGAATAGCCAAAACATTACTTCATAAATATTGTTCAAACTAAATTACAATCATTATTCTATATTTCTAATACAGAATCCAGAATTCCTTAAAAAGATTAAAAACTAACTAATAATAAAGAAGACATTCATTTTACGTCCAGGGTGGAATGTAATTTTATTTTTTCATTTGCCATATCATAGGAGCTGAGCATAATGTCACTCTTATTAATTCTTACTAAAAACCTTATCGTTTAAAGAACCTGAGGAATTTTCAAACTATCTATAATAGTAAATTCAACCTTATAAATCAAAGAGATTCATTTGTTTTATGTGTCTAGAACATATTCAATGCCTAAAAAATCATAAGTTTTAAATATAAGACTAAAGCTTACTTGTTGTAACAAAAATAATTTTGCAAGCATTAGAGAATTAAAATTTCTCTTATTAAATTTTTACAATTCAATCGAAAATTTATACTTCCACTGCAATATTTTTAAATTAACAAGAATACTATTTAATGCATTGAACGTTGATAATTTTACGAATAGATACTACCTTATTTAATCATATTTGCTGCCTCAAGAGTTGGTTTCAGAAGTAATCTCCTTTTTTGTAAAATCTTAATAAAATTTAGTCTTCATTTTATGTGCTATTAAAATCCTCCTATTAATTTATGATTTTAAAACGAGCTTACCTCCCCTTCCTATAAGTATAAAAAAACATTATTCTCTTGTTTAATAATTTTATATTTTGGAGATAATGGTATTAGAAGAGTAATTAGAGTGGTATATACTAAAGCAGCAATATATCTGAGAATGGCTTTTTGGTCAAATAAATTTCATAATGCAAAAGGAGCGTATAAGTACATTATTTGTACCATACTATATAAATAATGTAGTCATAGTTTAAAATCAAGTATAAGAATTTTTCATTGGCTATAGATATGTAAGAAGTGAGGCTGTTAATCTGTTTTTCTCTTAACTAGTCAGATATTCAATAAATTTAATGATTTCGGCGTAAGTTACGATTTATCTTGTTTTCATTACTCTTAAAATTGGATAAAGATTTATTGTAATTTCGTTTCAATCAGCTTTTTACATAAATTTTTTCTGACTCGCTATAACCGTCTGTATTTTAGACGTTTCGCGATTTTATATTTATGATTCTAGTGGGAAATTAATTCCCTTAATTAACAGAAAATTCTGTCATTAAAGGGAATTAATTTCCCATTTCAAGAATACTCATAGCTATTATTCTTGTGCGATCTTAGTATAAATTTTTTTATTTCATTATCCTTCTTACAATTAAGTAAAGCTAACCGGTTGGTTTTAACATATTGATTGCTCGTTGAAAAGAAGGAAACCTATACAGCATCAGGTAAACTTTATAACGTTACATATTACTAAATAGCATTAAAGCTATTTTTTCTAAATGATTTATAGACTACCCAAATCGTTAAAAAAAGAAACAACAAGTATAAAATCACAACAAAAGTAATACCAATAACATTTCTTGGTACAAACTTCAAAGACCAAATAGCAGCCATAATAGTAGCAAAAACAAAACGATCTTTTTTTGTTTCTGCATCCATTTTTTTAGACGCAATTGCCGGAGGGAGAGTATTGCTGAAAAGATTTTTTAAAAATAAAAATGATGAGAAATGGCAAGGTGGAAATCCAAATGGTCGCCCTAAGTTAACCATCAATGAATTAAAATTGCTGCATTTAAAAGATGCTGGGAAAAGTAATCGAGAAATTGCTCGATTACTAGGTGTTTCTGAAGCAACTATTAGGAGACCGTTGAAAGAACTAAAATGACTGGATACTCTATGTAGAAAACATATAGAAACGAATAAATGTTTGTATAGAAAACATGTAGAAATGCACTTTTTTATGGGGGCACCGTAAACACTAGGCTCTGCCTAGTCTATCACCCCAAGTGATAGCAGATTTCCCTTATGCTCTTTCACTCCCTTTTAATTTTTTTCTTCCGCCTTATATTACTCATCACTTTTTTCTTTAAGATTCAAGATAAGAAAGATCCTAATTTTACAAAGCAAAATAAAAATAGACACCTTTATCAGGTGTCTTTTCTCAGAAATTCCACGGCTACTAAATTAATCAAGAAACAAAAACCTAGCACAATGTATATATGTTTTGGCCAATCAAAGATAAATGTCAAAACCCCAAGCAATAAACATATCAAAACAATCTCTACATAATTTCGTAATCTACTTTGTTTCTTTTTCAAAAAGATAATAGATAATAAGCGCTCCCTCATCGTTTCATTCCCTTAGCTTACCTTCAAATAAGAATTTATAGCATATACATTCATAAAGCCAATAATGTTCCCAAATGTAAGTTTGGAAACACATCATAAAGCCATGAACATTGTTAAATCAACGTTTTATGGCTTTTCTTATGAACATTGTTTATACATCTTTTTATACAAACAGCGTAAACGTTGGTATAACAGTATTTTTACTTGTTTGTTTTGTTTTTCGTTTTGCATAAAATCGTGTATATTTCATATGACAAATGTGGCTATTTCTTATTAGTACTGATTGATCTAAAATTGCAGCTATACACTCATATCCTCTTTCCTCGTTGCTTTCTCTAAAAGCCGAATAACTCTTTCGTATCGCTTACCTATCTCTTCAAACTCTTCTCGAAAAACTTTTGTGACCAAAAATGGCGCCAATGTTTTCCCTACAGCCACAATATCACCTGGTTGAAGATATTGACATCACGTAAATGTTTAGGAATATGCCAAGTATAGGGTTTAGGATATAGTTTCAATATGTCACTATCTTTTTTACTTTTGATATGAAATCCTGAAAGTGTATTAACATTTTTAGTCATACATAATTCCTCTTTTGATTAAAGTCTCGAAATTCATTTTAAAAATTTAAAAAACTTCGTGAGAGACGTAAAAACTTTTATATATACCCTTCAAGATATTTTTTCTACTATTATTTACTATCCAATTTAATAGTTTCCGTTTTCCCGTCCCACTCTAATGTTGCTTTGATTTTATCATTTTCAGTTGTGTAAACTTTACAGCCAGTACATTCGACATTACCTATGTGTACATTGTCTTTTTGGTTAAAAGTGTCTTCAGCAATACCAATATTCAACGCTGTACTCTCTATTTTATATACAAATACTTCAGGTGCAGGTTCTTTTCCAATATATTTAAATATATATTCTCCAAATTCTCTTTCTTTAGTAACTTCAGTTTTGTACTTAACACTCCAATTGTCACTTTCTCCATAAAAATTATATTTTTTACTATTATCTAGACAAGCGCTTAAAATCAAGATTACAAAAAGAAATATAGCACCTAAGATTTTATATCTTTTCACGATTTACCTCCTTAATTCCAAAAAATACAAATTATATATTTATTTCCCTTGTTTTTTAGTATATCATTATGGTAATAAATAGAAAAGGAGAAAGATTTTTTGAAAATAAAACATATTTTAGCAATTTTTATTACCCTAATTGGACTGACTTATTTTACATCACAAGAGGCTTCTGCAAATACTCTTGACACAAGTGATACTTCTGCAGACATTATTGACACAAGTGATAAATTTTTCTCTAAGATAAAAATATTTGATGCAAATGGTGAGCAAATTTCTTATACAACCGAAGAATTACAACAAATGTTCACATTTATCCCTTATGATTCTACTGCTAAAAAAGATTTGAATTTAATAATTCCATTTGCAAGTACTTATAACTCTAAGGCATTCAGCTTCAAAAGTAATATCTGGCTCAATGGTGGACTTGGATTTTATAATCCTACTAATATCACAATAACTCCAGCAGGATCAAAAGCTTTTTCATTTTTTATCTATAATAAGGATCATGGAACAGAAGTATTCAGATTAGATGTCCCTGAAGGTTTGGTGGGCGGATTCCATTATGGATTAAGTCATTATGCAAGAGGATACGATTATAGTTTTAAATTTGAAAACTTCTTTTCAGGTACAGTATATATGACTAATGTTGCTGTTACTTATTAGTAAATATAATGGAGTAACTCTTGGCTAGCTTAAGCTAGCCTTTTTTGTTTTTAATATCGAACAAATGATAACAAATATAGCTGCTTGATATTTATTTTTAGAAAGTGAAGGAACGCTTTTTATGCTTGCTATACTTATAATTAAGTGCTTTGCATAAAGATTTAAAAATAAGCATAGCAAACTAGAGGTATGATTTTTCATCATTCCTCATTTGATTAAAGATCACGTAACTTGGCCAAGATTCTCTCACGTTCTTGTGCAAAATAGGCTTTCTTTTCTTCGGTTACTTCTTCTTCTGGCTCATGACGCGTCGCAAACCACGCTGGAACTACTTCTACTTTTCTAGTTTTCTCTTTTTCTGACCCTGTAGATGCATTCGAAACCGTTAAATCGTTGATTTTGTTGCGAATAATGGCATTATACACCAATATAGAACTTATTTTTTTATATTTTATTCCGATACTAAAAAGATCATTTAGATGAAAATGTGTATTTTTTGAATCCTACCAAAAAGCCGATATTTCTAATTTGAATTACTCATTTTATTTCTAGTCCTTAATTTTTAAAGTTTTTTATTGAGAATTTCTTTGACCTGAGTAAACCTTGTATTTATACTTTAATTTTGGGTACTCGACTTAAGTATTAATTAATGAAATATTTTTTCTTAATACATTTTTTTACCTCTATCCATATTTAAAATTTAAGCAGGAAGACTGATTTGCATAATTAATATTTGCAACAACGGTACCTGTGAAAGCCCCCTACTCCCATTAAAAAAATTCATTACCCCTCTTCAATTAATACCCTGAAGCATTTTGATCCTTGAAACTTCATGAAAATTGCATGTGGTTCTGAAATAATCGAAATTAATAAGTTTAGACTTATATAAATTAGAAAATAATAAGATTTTCTAATTCTCTTTCAAAAAAAGTAATTTTTCGCCTTTTTGAAATACGTAACTCTAATCTTTTAAACAAAACGAAACAATCAAGTGATTCCTTTTCTTGAACAATAATGTTTCATATTAATAGCTATGCTCCTCTTTTTTGTAGATATAAATAGCAATATTATAATCAAACAATTTCATAAATATGAGCAATAATCAACATTATAAACTTCTTTGATCACCTCTTTCTTAGTCAGTAATTTTCAGGCAATCGAGTGCTTAAGATTTGCAATGATTTCAAAATAAAAATAATACTTCAGTATGATCTAATACTTCAAAAAGTATAAGGCTGTTAGAAGTCTTATAACTATTCATTTTTCAATATCACTTAACTTCTCTCTAAGAAAGAATATCCCTTATATATTTCAATTCTATATTGATCGATTAGATTTATTAACTTATCTAAATAAATCTGGATGCTATTTCAATTGTAATAGCTATGTTGTTCATAGAATAAACAATTACTTAATATGGTGCTTACCTTGTATCCTCCTGTCACTAAGAATTTTTTTATACCAAATTGATTCCTAATAAAATTGGTAATTCTTTAGATTTTTAAATTTCAATTTTATTCTAACGAGTTATAAAAGCTCTCCCCTATTGCTGCCATTTCAGATAACTCTTTCATTATGAATTTTATAGGCATCACTAAAAAATTTATAAGGATAATCGTTTGAAATTTTGTTAAATTATTTAGGTTGAATTCTATTTTTAAAAAAACTAGGAAACTTTCTGGTACATTTTTATAACATACTAGTTAGACATGCTGTATGGTGAAATTTAGCAATAATCCAATAAGATGCTATTTATCACATCCACTCATTTGAGCATTAATACGTTATTGATAAGTAACCTCTTAATATCATTACAATAAATTAGAGATCGGTTCATATTTAATGCTTCTACCACTTCTAGAGTTGTTACTCCTCTTGTGAAACATATCGTTATTACAATCTCCCCTGCATAGCTAATATTTTAAAGTGAAGGTTCTGCTCAATTTATATTTATGAACTAGTTTTTACACATGAAGTTTTGAAAAAAGCTACTTACTAATGCCCGCTGGTTTATCAGCTTTTTTTTTTCATTGCAATTGAAAGCTACATTCTTTATATCTTAGACAAACGTTTTCAGACAAATACCGAATTATTTGTTCTATGTTTCTTTATTACAAATAAATTTTACTGGAGGATACTAAACGATTTAGCAGATGTTAATTTTGGAGTTGTATAAATGAGTCGTAAATATTTGAACTACGTTTAATACAACAACAAGTAAGCTTTAATATTGTAAGTAACTTTAATTAAAATCTAGATTCATTGTTTTAACTTTAACAAAAATAAGTAGTCCCCTCTTATACTGTCATTAAAACCAGATAGTTTATTTACAGATGATTCAAAATTAGAAAGAACAAATAGTTATACGTTAATATTTCTGAATATTCCGAAATATTAGTTATCAAAGGGAATTAAATTCCCACCCGTATTTTGTCAGATTGAAGAATATAGGTATTTTTTATAGTAATAGGGTTTTTAAAGGGAGGGCGTCTGAAGTGAGCACAGTTATCGTAAATGGGTTCGTTACAACAGAGGGAAAAGTTGTAGTTACCAATAGGATCGATACAGATCAGAATGGAAAACAGTTCATTGTAACAGAAGGAGTATACAAAACGGATATATATATTGAAGAAATTGAGTCAATAGAAACTAAATATTTCGCACTACATGAAGTTTTTGTTGTCGAAGAGAAGTTTTCATCCGAGTCAAATGAGATTTGTTATAAATTTTTTGCAAGAGAATTAGAGAGACTTGAGTGTTAAGGTGGACAAATAAATCTAAACGTCGTTGGTCCCCTTTTCTTAAAAATACAATGGAAAAGTGATTATTAGAAATTAGCAGTGAAGTAAAAAAGAGAAGAAAATTCATTAGATTGGGGACTATTCTAACGATCCAGTTACAATTGTTTGAAAAACATTAAACTGCATAAAAAGAAAAGTCCACGATCGATTCAATACAAGCTAAATATGGTAAGAGAAATTTTGAAAAACATCGGAGGGAACTGTTATGACAAATAGCTATATTAAGACGATATTGGGCGATTGGGGATTAGCCATTAAGTCTAATGGTGCAATTAACAAAATTATTGATGAGACTAACGGAATGCCGATTGTGCCAGAAACAATATTCGGACATATTCCAGCAGCACTTGCAAATGCGAGAGGAAAAAACAGTAAAGGTTACCTGAAAGAATTGGAGAATGCGCATAGAAAATTTGATATTAACGGGCGAACAATAGGATGGAATGAGGCAGCTATTGCAGGATCGTTCATTTCTCTTGGCACTGCGTATCATGTAGCAACACGTCGTGGCGCTAATGGTCAAGGTAATGAAGGCGGTATTCCAAATATATAAAAAGAGGTGATACAAATGGGATTAGGAAGAGCATGGAATGCAATTAACGGTGGTTCCCCTATCATTGCTGCAACCAGAGATGGGTTATGGTCTGGGACAAAGATGTTAGGTAATTCCATTGGTAAAATTTCAAAATCTGCTGTCGGGCCACACGGTCCAATTCAACGCTACGGTAATGTCGCTCTTGATTTATACGGTGGATTTATAAAATACACACCTGAAAAAATGTATTTTAATAAAAGAAAGGGAGAGCTCGTTACGAAGCCAGGAAGGTTCAGTTTGAGTAAAACTGGTCTTGTTGCAGGAAGTATTATTGGTCTTGGTGTGATGGCTAAAGACATCCAGGATGAAAGAGCTGGTGTATCAACTGGAGTAACAAGAGCAACTCCTAGTTATTTAGATAATGCTGGAGCAACTGGAGATTTAGTTTTCGCTATGCATCAAAATAGGAAAGGATGATCAATACATGACACTTTTAACAGCCCTTAAGGCGACTGGAAAATTTGCAAAAAAAAATGTTGGTGGAATGGTGACCATTGCTGGCCATACCTATGGAGTAGCTTCTGCTTATAACGAAGCTAGAGATAATGGAGCAGGAGTTGTTGGCGCATCAGCACAAGGTCTCACGGCTGAGTTCCTCCCCAATTTAATTGGTCAGCCCGCTCACCTTGCTTGGCAAGGTGCAAACTTAGCGAAACAAGCATTCTTGTATTCAAATCAAAAAGCAAGGGAATATAGTAGATTTGGAACGGAAAGTCCCTTTGCTTTTGCTACGCATGTAGATACAAAACAAACCTATACTATGCGGCAGGCTGGATTAAGTCAAATCCAGCAAAATATGTTTAATACTAAGAAAGCTATGATGGGTAATGAGGCTATGTTCTTGCATAGGTAGATAAGATTGTTTTTCCTGTAAATTCTAGGTCTATAGCATCTAAGACGGTCAAACAGCAAGCGAAAAGGAGAGTGCTGGGGTCTCTTTATGAGTTGAAATTTTATGAATTATAGTAGCTCGGAATTAGGTCAGTTTGTTGCTAATAATTTTATAGTTACACGGGGGATACAAATACTATGTGACAAGCAGTTTTATTTGCAAATAGCCAATCTTGATATTAGAAAATGTGATGATTGGCAATGATGCTTGCATTGATTAGGAGAGAAAAATAATGGCAAAAGGAAAATCAAAAGGTTCTAAAAGAGGAAGAAAAAAACAAACAACCGAAGAAAGACTAAAACAACAGCATCATCAGCAACGAAGAGCTAAATTCTTTACCGGAATGGAAGAAGTAAAAGGAAAAGTACTGACACCACACTACTCACAAGCATTGAATATTTCAGATAAAGATTTTCACGTAGCATATGGCCGACATATGAAAGATGAAGCTTTCACAAATGCATCTGCTTTTGATAAAAGAAAAATAATGAATGATTATTTTATTGAGAAAAAAGCTAAAGGAAGAGTAAATGCTGATCCTGGGAGCAGCACCTACCAAAGGCAGTTAGAAAGAGAAAGGCAAGCTATATACTCAGAAATCAATGCAGCAAAAAATGGTACCAATTCAGGCATATTCAATTTTGACAGTGCGTCTAATGGCGCAAAACATGCTTTTAATGAGAATGAGCGAATAAATGATTTCTTCAGGCAAAACACAACGAGTCTTACAAATCAAGATATAAGGAAAAGAGCTTTAGAAGAGTATGAGAAAGTTGGACTCACAGGAGATAATTACCATAACTTTGTGAACAATAAAAATGGATTTAGAGACAATATTTTCACGCAGAGTTCCAATAATGCTGGGTTGAATCCAACTATGATGGATCATTTATGGGGAAATAAGGTACCTCAAATTGCAGGTGGAGCTCTACTTACTGCTGGGCTAGTTAGCTCGATGTCTAATTCAAAAGGTCAGCAAACCAACGCAGAATTATATAACCAAGCACAGCCGTATTATTAGTAAATCTGGATCCAAAAGCACAAATAGTTTTCATAGCTTATTAAAGGAAGTAAGGACTTCATTTATGTTGAATCGGAAGCTAGTTTATTGTTTCCTAGTATGCCATTTTAAAGAAAGTATTAGACCTCTTTTTCTCAGTAGGGAATTTATATAGAACTTTATCGTATTTTAGGGTGCAATGTGATTAACCAGAAATTCAAAGTAATTAAATGTATAAAGGTGAAAAAGCACTTTTACATTTATTAAAGTGCAAAATAGAAGTTACATTTCTCTTTCATAAACTTATAATGCAGGTTCAGTTAACGAAGAGGGGATAAAGAGTGGTATTAGATCGACAAGCATACTCTTATGTATATTCTGTACTTAGTGACGAGAAGGAGTTTAACAACAAGAAATGTCTGATAATAATACTGTACTCCTTCATTATTTCTGAAGGAGTTTTTTTAGGGGAGGGAGAAGGCAATGAGCGAATTATTTTATAAACCAAGGATAGTGCCCGATTTTGATTATTTGTCCGAAAAAGAGTTCAAAGATATCCTAGATCGAGAAAGAGAAGATAATATAGAACCTGAAAATCCGGATTCCCTGGATGACATAAAAGATGAGGCTATAAGAATTGCTAAGGAAATTGATAAGATCAAAAAAATCATTAATATTCTTCCTGGTAATCTACCACAGACATATCGTGATGCATTAAATAAAATCCAAAATGATTTGTTGAATCCACCTCCTATAATTAAGGATGGAGGACCATCAGATATGGAAATAGAATCTGAAATGGAAACTGATACCGTTCCAGGACCTTCTTATAACGGAGATACAGTGGTAAAAATAGGAGATAATGATATCGACACTATTCTTCTATTCCCAGACGACAATGGTATCAAGGTTAAAACAACAAAAGTAGGCTCCTTGATTACATTTATTCGTGAAAGTTTTTTAAAAGACAAGAATGATATGTATGGGAATTTTGTTCAAAAACTTAAACTTATGATCCAACAATATATGAGAGAACTTTTGTATATTGCAAAGTCCGGTCATTTCAATTCTTATCTAGATTTATATGTCCGATTTGATACGCCTTCAGTAGAAGTTTCTAAAGATTTAAAAGCTGCAGCTGATCGTATTTTGAAGTACCAGATTGATCGAGAACAAAAAACAAGATTATTAAATAAGATTTTCAACATTGATCAGACAGTTGTTCATTTAATATCTAATAAAGTGTCCTATGAGCAAAGACAACGATATTATGACATGGAATACCTTGAAGCTAAGGATTATATCGAGACGCAGGAGAATGATGAGCTTAGAAAGATGAGGCTAGAGTACGACAAGAAGTATGAGCAGTGCATGTATAACTATTACAAATACCTAACGGGATCCACCATTTTGACAGATGAAATATTAAAGACATTCCTATCTGAAGCAAGAGGTAAGGCCTTGCTAAATAAGAATGGAATTGATACGCAAAAAGGATACAAAAAAGAGCAAGAAAAGCAACAGCAAGTTGAAGCAGAACTTAAAAAGCAGACTGAGGAAACCCAGAAAAAAGAAGAGGAAAAACAAAAATTACTCCTCGAGGAGCTCAATAGCGCAGGCCGAGACTCTTCTTATTCTGGAAGCTATGGAGATAAGTCAGGTGTTGTAAATAGCAATGGAACTGCAGTAAATAGTTCAGTCTCTGGATCCGAAGTAGAGCTGGTATCAGGAAGAATTCCTGAGAAAATTGTAAAGATGGCCCTCCAAGCATGGAATAAACGTGGACCTAATTCAGGTAATCCAATTAAGTACAGCATGAAATTGCGATCCCATAAAATTTTTAATAGTAACACGACTCATTCTGATTGTTCTGCTTTTGTTAAAGGCGTTGTATTGGAAGCTACTGGTATAGATGTCGGTAGTAATACATCTGACCAGGTAAACAAAAACAAGAACAGACAATGGGTATTCAACATAAATGAACTGCAGCCTGGTGATCTAATTTACTTTAAACCTATAAAAGGGGATACGTATCAAGGTCATGCCATCACGCTTAACGGAAGAAGGTACAATGTCAGCCATACACTCATTTACTTAGGTGACAAAGAAGTGATTGAGTGCACAAATGGAGCAAATGGATTAAGAAAGTTCAATTTCACTAGTGGTTGGCACAAAACAAATTACATGGAACCAAGATTTTTAGGGGCATTCAGATTATAGGGAATATAATTAGATACAAATCTTGGTGAAAATATAAAAACTATTATTCAGATCAGCAAAAAAGCAGATCCACCTCCAAAAAGAGATAGAAAGTTTATCAGGCTGTATAAAAAGTGGACAAAGGTGCGTAATGAATGGTTAGAGGGAAAGTTATCATAGTGGTATCTTGAAGCATTTTTATTTCTGAAATATTAGCGATCTTAAAAACTAAAAATAGAAGAGATACTTACATGCTTATGTACCAATCTCTGTGAACTCATGGAATGTTGACAATGATGGAGTCCAAAATAGTCAATTTGCCGTTTTATACGTTTTTGAGAGAGGATTAAAAGTCTGGTAAAAGCTGGAAGTACCTTACACTCTTATCAGACCTAACAATAATAGATAGCAAAACCATTAACAGATTATATAAGATAAGAATTTTACTAGGAACATCTGTATGATTTGTTAAATCAGTTCTATCTGATGGGCCAACATTGGGACTCTCAAGAAAAACGTCTTAAGCATTCACAGAGGGGTTAACTCAAAAGAAACTATAGCGCGTCTGTTACACCTATTACAAAGTAATATTGAGGGGCTGTAAATTTTATTTGAAAATGAAACTTCCCATTTAAAATATTCAAGAAAGCGGAGGTTAATGTAGTATGACACAAGTAATTGGAAAAGTCGGTTTATCAAAAGGCCGCGTAGGTTATTTTGATGAGCTAACACGTATTCATTTAACTATTTCTAAACCAGAAGCTTCCGTATTAGCAGGTATGAATACTGCCAATCTTAAACGTGCTATTCGCTCAGGCATTTTGCGTCTAGTTACTGGTTCTTTAGAATTGGAGCAAAATAAGGTCGTTAAAAATATCCATGTGCAGGAAGTAACTAAGGCAGCGAAAACTGTAGTGGAAGAAAAAGTAGTTACGATTGACGAAGCTCTTGCTAATGCAAATGTAGAAGAAGGAAGGACTGTAGAACCAAAGAAGATAGACGCAGCAAATGAAACTAAAATTACTAGACGAAAACGTAAAACAATTAAACAATAAGTAGGTGTCTTAATGTACAGAGAGTTTGGAATAGTTGGTATTTTCACGAACTTCGTTGAGCGTACTATTAAAGTAGAATTCACACTTGACATAGATCCAGACAGCGCTTCATTAGACTCACTTGTCCTTTGTGATAAAGAGACTTCTAGGATTATCTTGGCGGACATTAAAGTTAGTAAAAAAGTAATCACAATGTATTTGCAAGAATGGCCAGAAGCAGGAAAGCAGTATCTTTTAAGAATTCAATCGGGGATTCGTTCAATAGTAGAAGATGTACTATCAGAATCTCTTTTAAAAGAAATTGTTTTTAAAAGCGAAGTACTCTCGACAGTAAATGTGCTATCTCCTTCAAACCATGAGGTTCTAAATGAGCTGCATTTTCTGTGGGAAGAGGTAAGTGTTGATGGAAAAAAGGAAAATCTAGTTTCTTCATATTTACTACAGATAGCAAAGGAGAATACATTTTACAATGTTGTTCGAGAAACTGAAGTAGTTGAGAAGCAGGAGATCCGAATAACAGATATTGATGAAGGCCAGTACTACTTAAGGGTTCGAGCGCAAAAGAATGGAAAGTATGGTCGATGGAGTAAAGTCATTTCATTTCTAGTAAGGCAAGCGGAAGATAAAACATCGTCTTATGAAGAGCAGTTAAGAATAATATCAGCTCCTGTAAATGGAGAAACTCCTCCCTCATTTGTATTCCAGTTTGATGAAGAAATCGACACAGATATAATGCCTTCAATTGTTGTGAAGAGGAGGTTGATTTAATTGAGTAAGGTTGAATTCTCTGTAAAAATTTACGGCAATACAATCGAAATCATCCCTTCAGAGCCAGTCAAAGATAATAGTATCTATGACATTACTTTCACAGATGTAAAGGCAAGGCTAAAAGAAAAACGATTAGAAGAAGTCTGTACTGAAGTCTATACAAAAATGTCTCCATCCTATTGTTCCTTAGAGTCAGTAAATTCTTTAATCGATAGTATTGATCTCGAAGATGAGCGCATTCTTTATTACATCAAAGAAGCTTCTCGATATACAGAATATATTAGCGGGAAAAATTTTGATGAAGCAAACGTTCCATTTAATGTACACCAATTTGTAAAATTCAGAGCAACTCATGATGCTATATTGAAGCTATTTATCGAAAAAGCATCTGAAGCTGGTCGAAGCGGTAAAATGGGAGAATTAGAATTCAAGATGAGCGATTGTATTGATTCATTGAAAGATTTGCTTGACTACTTAAAAGGTGAATCGGACAAGTGGGAAAGCAAAGTCTTGAGTGGAATTACTACATGAACATAAAGCTGTTTGATCAGGTAACTACTCTATTGTTTTATCTGGATTCTTGAGGGGGCATTCAATTGAAAAAACTTCAGTGGATAGACAAAGAGATTAAGAAAATAATCGAGTTGTTTGAGTATGACATGTATGTAGTCAGAGTCGATACCAAAATCGACTGTACATGTAAAGATTTCACAACTAAGCAAGGAGATCCAAGACATAAACTATGCCTTGGTACTGGACAAAAAATAAAGATCATGAAGATCAAGGGGGCTTCACATGAGGGACATACTTCTCTCATAAGCCAAGAAAATAATGATATAGGGTTAGGTAATATTTATTACTTCAAATCTAATAATTGTTTAAATGAAGGAGACTTAATTGTAGACAAAGGTAAAATTAGCATTGTTCAAGGGATTGAGCGGAAGAAAGGGACACAGAGAGAATGCGTTTATCAAAAGTGTATATGCATTAACAAGAGAACAGATGTCCAAATTTTCCTAAAGAATTTTGATGAAGTCGTAAAGAGGTGATAACCATGTTAGATATTTATTTGGAAACGGAAGCGCAGACTATTATCAAGATAGCAGATAAGAATAAATCCGTTCTCATCATTGGTGATGCCGATAGCGATTATGCTTTAAATACGATTAAGTATTACGACTCTACGAAAAAAGCACGAAGCGACTACAAGGGAGGCAAATTGATTGATGCCTTTGACGCCGCAAAAGAGTTTCAGGCAGAGTTTGTCTTTCTACTGAATTTGAAAGAAAAAGTAGATTATATTGATTTGATAGATATATTAAAGCAGTATGATTTTGCTTACATTACTCCTGTAAATCTCTATATCTCTGATTATTTCTATGACTTAAACAGAGGAAATAAGCGTGTTTATTATGCACAAGATTACTTAGAGAGAGCATCTGTTTTTAATGATTCGACTCTTATTCTAACGGATAAGCATGCAAGCTTATACGAGGATATTGATGTTTATTTAGATGAAATGAAAAATCAATGCGGCCCTATTACAGGCGTAGTGAATACTGGCTCTAAAGGTAATAACTTAATCTATGTAGCCAACAATTTAAAAGATTATCCATACAGCAATGTTGTTTTAGCAAGCATTCTCACAACAACAGATTTAGGAGAATATCCATCTATTAAAGAGTTAGATGTAGTATTCGACATGGATGATTTTGATGTTGGAGAGTTCCCTATTGTCTATTTTAAAAATAACTTCCAGACTAAGACAACAATAGAAAACTTAATAAATTTCGAAAAATTTAATCCGATATTT